>CAYFGG010000001.1:0-35114 GCA_964342795.1 uncultured archaeon
TAGATACTTTAAACAATTTAGATGTTTTAGCGTAATGATTAGCCATCACCGATAAACGTCCATAGGCCTTTGAACCTGGTTTAGCAATCAAACGATTTGCAAATTCTTCCTGAAACATTAGGATGGCACGATTCCAATTATATTCAAACAAACGGAAGAGTATTGGTGAAGAGATTGAATATGGGAGATTTGCGACTATCACGTCAATATCTGGAATATCAAATTTTAGAATGTCTGCTTCCACAATCTCTGCTTGGTCACCAAATTTCTGTTTTAAAACAACAGCTAACCACCTATCTTTCTCAACCGCCAAAAGATCTGATTTCGTTACTAATCTCTCGGTCAAAACTCCTCTTCCAGGACCAATTTCCAGAACTCTCTCAGCAGATGCTATTGATGCCTCTGAAACAATTCGATCTGCAATATTTTGATCAATCAGGAAATTTTGACCTAACATCTTCTGCTTGCGCCGTGAATGGTGGGCCGGGGCGGAATCGAACCGCCGATCTTCGCCTTGTAAGGGCGACGTCATAACCCCTAGACCACCGGCCCTAGTAAGAAAGTATGTCTCGGGGTTTGAGGGCAGTCTAAACACTGGAGTACTAAATGCCATCCCTCAATTATAAATACGGTTTCGCGTGCGACCGCCTATGTTCAGTGAAATGGAGCAAATGGGTATTATTCCCTCAGCTCTAAATTGCAATCTTACACAAGAAGAGTGGAGAGAACAAGAACTCAAGAGAAAAGAAGGAAGATTATCTGATAATGATACTGTGATTGTGAGCACTGGAATATACACAGGAAGATCACCAAATGACCGGTTCATAGTAAGAAACAAGTCTACTGAAGACCTAATTGACTGGGGAGAAATTAACCAGCCACTAAGCGAGGAATCATTTGACGAACTTGAAAAACAGGTGAAAAATGAAATGAATAGCAAAGAACTTTTCGTGTTCGATGGATTTGCAGGAGCTGACAAAAGATATCAGCTTCCATTAAGAGTTGTAACTCTGAAAGCATGGCAAGGACATTTTTCTCACAACATGTTTATCCGTCCAATGCCTGAAGAATTGGATGGGTTTATTCCTGAATTCACCATCCTAAACGCTTACTCTACAGAAATTAAGAACTGGAAAGAACTGGGGCTTAATTCAAAAGTTTTTATTGTATTAAATCTAGAGAAGAAAATGGCTATAATTGGAGGAACAGAATATGGTGGTGAAATCAAGAAATCTGTTTTCTCAGCACTAAATTTCTATTTGCCCCTCAAGGGCGTTATGCCTATGCACTGCTCGGCTAACATAGGCAAGAATGACGATTCTGCACTATTCTTTGGTCTGAGTGGAACTGGCAAAACCACACTTTCAACTGACCCGGACAGAAGATTAATTGGAGATGATGAACATGGATGGTCTGATGAAGGAATATTCAATTTTGAAGGCGGATGTTATGCCAAAACCATCAATCTTGATCCAAACAAAGAGCCTGACATCTATAACGCAATCAGACCTGGTGCTTTACTAGAAAATGTCATTACTGATGATAATGGAACAGTTGATTATAGCGACGGGTCCATAACTGAAAACACAAGAGTGTCTTACCCTCTCAATTATATTGATAACATTGAGCCATCAAAACAGGGTGGACATCCTAAGAACGTGATTTTTCTAACATGTGATGCTTTTGGTGTTCTGCCACCTGTTTCAAAGCTAACGCCTGAAATGGCAATGTACCATTTCCTTAGTGGCTATACTGCTAAAGTTGCAGGAACTGAAAGGGGAATTACTGAACCTGTGGCAACCTTCTCAACATGTTTTGGAGCGCCATTTATGCCTCAATATCCTACTGCTTACGCAGAGTTACTAGGAGAGAAATTGAAGAAACATGGGGCCCAAGCATGGTTAGTCAACACAGGCTGGAGTGGTGGTTCTTATGGTATTGGAAGCCGAATAGATTTACCTATTACCAGAAGAATGTTATCTGCCATACTAAACAATGAATTAGAGGAAGTTGAGTTCAAACCTGATCCAATATTCAGAGTTCTAGTTCCTGAATCTGTGCCTGGTGTTGAGAATAATATACTAAATCCAAGAAATACGTGGGATAACAAAGATGCTTACGATTCCAAAGCCAAGGAACTAGTTGAACTTTTCAAGAATAATTTTGTTAAGTACGAGAGCTTTGGAAATTATAGTAACGCTGGACCTGTCTAAAGAAAGTCAGACACCATTTCTCTTTCAGAAACAAGCTCAGCATTTGTCTTGGCTATTGATTCTTTAGCGAATTCATTATGCTTAAAGTCTACGACTACTTCATACTCTCCAGGTGAAATTGTACGGACTGGCATACCTGCCCAAATTCCCTCGTCAAAACCATACTCTCCTTTACTACAAACGACTATTGAATGAATGTCATCACTAACTGTATTCAAGCTACGAACATGGTTTATTAGGGCATTAGCGGCTGAAGCTGCACTTGAAAGGCCCCGTGCCTTGATAATTGCAGCACCTCTTTTTCCTACAGATGGGATGAATTCATCTCTCAGCCAGTCATGGTCTGATATAACGTCAGTTGCTGATTGACCAGAAATAAGTGCGTTTGAAAAATCGGGAAACATAGTAGGGCTGTGGTTACCAAAAATGGCCATCCTAGATACTTCAGTGACATCGACACCTGCTCTTTCAGCAAGCATCGCAACAGCGCGATTTTGGTCTAGACGAGTCATGGCTGTGAAACGCTCCGGACCAAATCTATCTGATTGAGAAGCTGCAATCATGCAGTTTGTGTTACATGGATTACCAACAACAACTATTCTGCAATCATCTGCCGCATTGGAAGAAATAGACTTACCCTGTCCAACAAATATTCTCCCATTATCCTTTAACAGATCTGATCTTTCCATACCTGGGCCTCTAGGCTTACTGCCAACTAAAAGACAAAAACTTGAGCCGCTGAATGCTTCGTCAGGATCTGAAGTTACAATAACATTATCCAACAATGGAAAGGCACAATCTTGTAATTCCATGGCGACTCCTTTCAGAGCATCGAGTGCTGGAGGAATCTCTAGTAGTTGTAACGAGACTTTGGTATTAGGTCCAAACATCTCACCTGCTGCAATTCTGGGGAGCAAACTGTAACATATCTGGCCAGCTGCCCCTGTCACTGTGACGCGTACTGATGACATCACATTACTCATGGCGGTGTGAAGATAAAATTAACACTACATTTACCCTAATCTCCCATAATCCTTTTAGAGTGTATGACTAATAAGGAGATATGAACATGCCAGTTACTGATGTTAAGAAGTATGATATCAACAGAAGAATATATCTCCCAAAATGGGTTGAAGAAGATTTAGGAATTAACCCAGGTGAATCTTATGTTACTTTTGTTAGAAAAGGCGATGATATCGTAATAAAAAGAGTCAGTATCAGTATAGCTTAGATAGTCTCCTTGAGCCACTGGAGATCGCTCTGATACAGCATTCTGATATCAGTGATACCTAGGCGTAACATTGCCAACCTTTCTAGGCCTAAACCCCATGCTAATACTGGACAGTCTATACCAAAAGGTGCCGTAACTTCAGGACGAAATATACCAGAACCACCAAGTTCAAGCCAACTATCTCCAAATTTTACTTCCACTTCCATTGAAGGTTCTGTATATGGGAAATAAGCTGGACGGACACGGACATCTGGGAACCCCATTCTACGATAAAATTCCTTCAGAACGCCTATGAGCATTCCAAAATTAGCTTCTGGTTCAACAATTATGCCCTCTACTTGTGTGAATTCTGGCAAATGGGTGGAATCTAATGCTTCTCTACGAAAAACACGACCAACACTGAAAACACGAATTGGGGGTTCTGAGTGCTCAGAAAGATAACGAATCGTACCAACTGTTGTATGAGTTCTCAGAAGAGCTTGCTGAGCCGTCTCAATACTCCAATCACTGCCCCATCCTGTTGATTCAGTTTCCCCTCCATCCTCATGAATCGCTTTCACTTTTTCCATAGTATCCTGTTCGTTTATGACAAATGATGCAGGTTCTGAAAGGTAAAATGTATCTTGAAGTTCTCTAGCAGGGTGATCCTGTGGGATGAAAAGCGCATCCATATTCCAGAATGCGGATTCAACATAATCTCCTTCTATTTCTGTGAACCCCATTTGAAGAAATATTGACCTTATTTCCTCTGTGAAACGTGTTAATGGATGAGTAGTGGCATGGTCTGAAGGTTCAACATTTGTATCTAGCCTATATTTCTGAAAACTCTTATCTTTCCATGAACCAGACTGAATCATTTCTGGAGTTAACTCGCCGATTACGTCCTCATCTAAGTTTTTCAGGTCGAATGCCTTTCCTTCCTTAGTCAAAGTGAATTTTCTGGTAACTTCCTCTTTAGTATCAAGCAATTGCCTTCCTTTGAGTAAACTCAAAGCTTCTTTATCAATCTCATCTTCTGGTATCGGAGCGCGCTTCAACAAAACCAGTAATGGTTCATCAGGAGTCTCACCTAGATTACCTGTTGGGATTAACTTGAGGCCATCGTCAGTCTTCTCTAACTCTGCAAATTTCTTGCGTTTCAACCATCCAATAACAATCTTCTTCTCATTATCATCAAGTGGTACATCATCAAGAGGGGCCTCACCGAATTGATTCAACCATTCTGCAGCTCTTCTTTCAGGAAGGCCTTCTTCAGCGTATTTCTCACCTTCCTCATTAACTGTGAAAAGAACCTTAGACTCCTCAGATATTTCAACTAAACCTTTGCTTCGCAACCACGATGCTGCAGACATTGTTTCCTTTTCTCCAAGGTCTGAAGCCATTGAAGCTTCCAACGGCGTGAGTGTGCCTTTTTGCAGCACTTCCAGAATTTTTGTCTCATTGGGTGATAGGTCCACGTTTCCCTCTAAACTAAGGAGTTTATTAATCTGCTCGGAAGCCGAAAGATTCTAACTCCTTTAGCACCTCATTGAAAACCTCATCGGGTTCTTTTTCATTAGTGTTCTGTATAATATCATAACCTTCTAGATTGCCATAATCAAATCCATACAATCCAGAATATCTGTGCCTATCATCCTCATCTCTATTTTGATTCTCCATGAATTGATCAATGACTAAAGAACTACCATCCAACTGCAGATTCTCTATTTCTGATCTAAGTGATTCTAGATTTTCATAATCATTCCTAGGTATCTCAGCTTTACCAACCTGATATGCAGCTTCTCCAAACTCTCTACGAAGAAAACGTAACGCCTGCTCTCTAATGGAACATTGAAAATATAAACGTACTATGTTTTTCTTACCTAGACTTGCCATAAAACTTCCCATGTAGGCTGGCTGTCTGCCCTCAATAACTGCTAATTTTGACTGAATTGTATTTCCTGCTATCATTTGACATGTCTTATAGTCAATTTCCACATCTATACCTCTTTCAGTAAGTAGTAAACGGGCTTGCTCGGCAACAGTTATTCCCCGATTTGCTGCAGCTTCTCTGAAAAGCATACCTACCGAACGAAAATCACCACCAAAGTGCTCAGCCAAATTCTGTGCCTGCGTAGATTTTCCAGTCAATTGATCTCCCGCAATCAGAATCATTGGTTTTTCATTGATTGCATCTCTCAATTCATCGATTGAAGACTCACCAATATATTTCGTAAACGCTGTTCCAATACCTGAAATATAATCCACTGTGATAAGGGCAGAGTAGTACTATTTACATGTTTGGGGTTTAACAGGTGAAGGATGAATCATGATGTCCTGTCAAGGGATCTCCAAAATCAATCACTCTTCCATCCCAATCTTCCTCAGCTACCAACGCTATCAAACTATTAGGAGCTTCGTCAATAACTTTCCATCCCAACTCATCTGCTAAATTTTTGGAAAACTCAATTATTTCTTCATAGGAAAGCATGTTTTCTTGGCTCAGGCGTTTGCGAGCGGGGCCAAGATGCATGTAAGATTTGACCTCTACCATTACCCTTTCACCTGCCAAGCGAATCAAATCTGCATAGCCTGGAATGTCAAAATCGTTCCATCCTTTAACTACAGTCATACGCAAGACCTTCCTAGTCTTAAGACCATCCATAAGCTTCAATGTTCCTTTGATTTTATCCCAAAAATTTGGTACCAAGGGTATATCTATCTTCTTCCAAGTTGCTTCATCTGGTGCATCCAAGGACATGTAAAGTTGTGTTGGTAGTGAATCCTCGTCACGAAGCCGTTCAACCATTTCCGGGTGCAGACCATTTGTAACTAAAAACGATGAGATTTTACGCTCTCTAAGTTCTCGCATCATTTCGGGTAATCTCTTGTACAAAGTTGGCTCTCCGGTCAAAGAGATTGCAAAATGTCTTACCGTTTTAGATTCCTCATATTTTTTTGGATCAATCTTTGGATTGCCTCCAAAACCTGTTAATTTCTTAAGATGAGCTTCAATAGAATCTTGTACTATATCTGCTGGCTCATCATTGGCATATTCCATTAAGTCTTGCTGGCCTGAAAACATTTCATTGGCTCTCCAACAATAAACACATTTTTGATCACAAGCAACAGCAGCGGGAGTCATTTGTGTGCATTGATGCGAACGAATACCGTAGAATTTCTGCTTGTAACATCCATGCTCATCTCCCTTGAGACTTTTCTTGGTCCATCCACATATCTCAACTGCAGAGTGGTTACCTACTATTTCGTAGGATGCCTTCTCAAGAGCTTTCTTATATTCATCTGTAAAAAGTAGATTGCCCTCTTCAATATTGGATTCCATCATATGATTGTTTCTCTAACATTCTGGATATCCCAGACGTATACCTTCAGTGAAATACTATAAGAAATAGAATTGTCATTAGTTATTGTGCTACCACTATTGTACGTGAAAGTTCCACCAGCCCATTCACCTTCTGTTTCATAACTCCCCACGAAAGCTTCTACACTGTCTGCAGTACCAGAAACGGTCTCAGGGAGCATTTGTATGGGAATTTGAACCGTCATTGTGCCATCGAACCCTGATTGATCTTGTGTTTCACCAGTAGTATCATTCTGTGTGGAGACTTGGAATGTAACCTGACGAGCACCAACTGAACCTGCTCCATTAGCTTCCCAGTTAACGACAACCTCAATGTGTGACAGTCTGAAGTTAGAGGTATAATCCCATTCTGTATCTTCTATAATATATCCAAAATCGACTGAGCTACCTGGATTCATAGTACCTGATAAAGTAGGTCCAGCTTCCTCTATTATCTCAACATCTCCAACAAACGCATTAGAACCTCCCAAATCAGCAACCATAATCGAGCTTGCTGCGGACGAAAACGTGTACATCAGCATCAATACTATTATCACAAAACCGCAAAGGCCAGAAACCAAACGACCAGTTATAGCGAAACCCAGCCCATCAAAACGATAGATTTCTTTATTATTGTAACTCTCAAAAGTAGACATCCCATCAGATATTTTTCCAGTTATGGACGCTGAGTTCTTTTCACTAACCATTATTTGTGCATCTAAGTTGGGCTTATTTAGTTTTCAGTTGCCTACTCTAAGAACAGCCTGTAGTCGAACCACAACTTACGCACTTCAAACAACTCCCATTGGAAACCAAAGTAAATTGCCCACATTCTGGACATGGATCGCCTTCAAACCCAAATTTCCCTGCCTCTTTTACGGCAGTCTCATCTCCTGAAATTGTAGGAACTGCGGCTACAGACAACTCACTTATGCTTGTTTGGGCAGTATCTATATCTGCTTTGACAGAATCCATATCATCTAAAGTAAGTTGTATCTCATGGCCATCACTTGCATTACCGGCTGGGCTAAGTCCTGAGTTAAGGTTCTGCTCGGTTTCAGTTTCTCCCTCACTTCTTACTATATCGGGTTGTAAATCTTCTGGCATGACGTGGGCTAAGTCATCCCTCTTCAGATAGTTAACTGCAAGATCACGGAATATATAGTCAATAATACTAGTAGACATTTTGATTCTGTCGTTACCGATAACCGGGCCGTTTGGTTCAAATCTATTGAAAATAAATGCATCTACAAATTCCGTTAACGGTACGCCATGCTGTAATCCTAAACTAACTGCAATCGCAAAAGCGTTTGTTAATGCCTTGAAAGCCGCACCCTCTTTGTGCATGTCGATAAATATTTCGCCAAGAGTTCCATCCTGATACTCGCCAGTATGAAGGTAAACATTGTGACCCCCAATCTTTGCCTTCTGAATATAGCCACCACGCTTGTTAGGCAAACGACGCCTTTGGGCGATATATCTGGTAACAACTTTCTGGGCCAAAGGTTTAGCATCTGGGGTTGGAAGTGCATCGGCCATTGCCTCAACTGCTTGCTCAGCACTGACAATTCCCTCAGCCAACAATTCGTCCTCCTGAATATCTACTTTGAGAACTGTTCCTGACATCAGAGGTTGACTTAGTTTGGAACCATCTCGATAAAGTGCATTTGCTTTTATCATAGCTCTCCAAGAATCCATATAGGCTTGCTTGATATCGTCAATAGTTGACTCATGAGGCATATTGATAGTCTTTGAAATTGCACCAGATATAAATGGCTGAGCTGCAGCCATCATGTTGATATGGGCATTCCAAGATATAGAACGGGTACCGTATTGACCACACTTGTTTGCGCAGTCAAACACTGCCAAATCTTTCTCCTTGATGTGGGGTGCACCCTCTATAGTTAGTCTGCCAAAGATGTAATCATTAGCCTGAGTTAGTTGCTCACTTGTATAACCAAGATGACTCAAAAGATCAAATTCCCAATCATCAAGGTCTGAATCTTCGACACGCAAATTTGATTTGCAAAAGTCGGGGCCTACTGATGAAGGGGTCACAAGTAAATTGAGCGAGGTGAAAGAATCAATCTGGGATTCTAGGGAATCTATAATGTCTGGCGTCAGACCTTTCTTTTGCAAGGACTCGCGATTAACCTCTGGGGAACCATCAAACGTGCCCGAACCAATAACATATTTCACAATCTGATCCGTCTGTGTATCATCGTATCCCAATCTCTTAAGAGCTGGTGGGACTGATTGATTAATTATTCTCAGCATCCCTCCTCCTGCTAGGGTCTTGAATTTAACCAGTGCAAAATCAGGTTCAATACCTGTTGTGTCACAGTCCATAACGATTCCTATGGTTCCAGTTGGTGCAATGACTGTTGATTGGGCATTACGGAAACCAACATTTTCACCCATTTCCACTGCTTGGTCCCAGCAATCCTTTGCTGCGGTCAGTAAATATTCAGGACAATAATTAGAATCTATTCCTCTGGGTTTAACGGTTAGGCCCTCGTATTCATCATCTGCAGAATTGTAAGCTGCTCTCCTGTGATTACGCATGACGCGAAGCATATTCTCCTTGTTATGCTCATACCTTGGGAAAGGGCCCTTGACTGCAGCCATTTCGGCACTAGTCTTGTAAGAAACACCACCCAATACTGAAGTAAGAGCTCCACAAATGGCTGATGCTCGATTGTCATCGTATGGAATACCCATACGCATCAGTAATGAACCGATATTGGCATATCCTAATCCTAGAGTTCTGTAATCATAACTTCTTCTTGCAATTTCCTCGGATGGGAATTGGGCCATAAGCACAGAAATCTCAAGTGCAATCGTCCAGAGACGAATAGCATGACTATACTCTTCTGTCTGAAATTGACTAGTATCCTGATCATAGAATTTCACAAGATTAAGGCTTGCAAGATTACATGCAGTGTCATCTAAAAACATATATTCAGAGCATGGATTACTGCCGTTAATCTTACCATCTGGTGAACAAGTATGCCATTCATTGATAGTAGTGTCATATTGTAATCCTGGATCTGCACACGACCAAGCTGCTCGAGCTATACTGTCCCAAAGCTCGTTTGATGGAATAGTCTTACATGGACTTGGGGGTCTGCCCTCTTTCTCAGCATCCTCAAGCTCTGTTCTCCAATAGAGATTCCAATCCTTATCTCCAATAACTGCTTCCATGAAATCATTGCTAACTCTCACAGAGTTGTTACTATTCTGGCCTGAAACTGTTGCATAAGCATCACCTTCCCAAGAAGTATCATACGTGTCCATCTCAATATGAGTGAAACCTTGTTCGCCGAGTTCTAATACACGAGCAATCAGATTTTCTGGAATGTATGCCTTCATAGCCATACTGATAGATTTTGCTAAGGGCTTATTGACTGACTGATTAAAACGAGTCTCTTCTTCGGGGTGTGCCTGAATTGCTGCGAGTATCTCATTACCATGATTTTGGAGATGTTGTGAACCAGCTACCAATGCTGCAACTTTCTCTTCTTCAGTTAATTTCCAATTAATAAAATTTTCAATATCTGGGTGATCCATATCCAAAGAAACCATTTTGGCAGCACGTCTCGTAGTTCCACCAGATTTTATTGCGCCTGCTGCACGATCGCCTATCCGCAGGAATGACATCAATCCTGATGACATACCTCCGCCAGAGAGTGGCTCTCCCTCACCTCTAATACTAGAAAAGTTACTGCCAGTTCCCGAACCAAACTTGAAAAGACGAGCCTCTCGAGTCCAGAGGTCCATTATCCCTCCCTGATTAACTAAATCATCCGATACAGATTGAATAAAACAAGCATGAGGTTGGGGATGCTCATAGGCATTAGTTGACTTCTCTAATTCACCATTCTCAGGATTTACAAAATAGTGACCCTGTGGTGGACCTTCGATACCATATGCCCAGTTCAAACCTGTATTGAACCACTGCGGAGAATTAGGAGAAACCATTTGGAAAGCAAGCATAAAGCACATTTCATCATAGTATGAACGCGCATCCTTCTCACTTGCAAAATAGCCATGCTTCCAGCCCCAATAAGTCCAAGTACCTGCTAAACGTCTGAATGTTTGTTTCCCATCAACCTCCTCACCTGTTCTTTCTGATTCTGATAAAGATTCTAGTGCCTTAGTATCTGGAACGCTCTTCTGAAGCCAAGAAGGAACATCGGATTCTTTAACTTTTCTCAACTTTTTTGGTACGCCTGCTTTACGTAGGTACTTCTGAGCCAGAACATTAGCTGCTACTTGACTATAGTTATCTGGAAGATTGACATCTTCCATTGAAAAGGCCACAGTTCCATCAAAATTTCTAATCTCTACATCACGCTTCTTCCAATTTAGCTTCTTGAAGGGATCACTACCTGCATCTGTAAATTTGCGTCCTATTTTAAGTCCGTTTACTTTGGCAGGCAATCAGGCCACCCCCAAGGGTGGCGAAAACAGGGCAAATGATAAAAATATTTGGTTTAATTTCACGGTTTCCCGCTATTAAGGTACTATATAATAAGCATTACATAGTGTCAAAAAAAAACCTTTTTTACTATTTTTAGGGGTACTACCACCTCAAAAAAGTCAAAAAAATGGTAGAACCTATCAAAAATGGAGTGTTGGTTCCACTGTATTAAACAATAAAGTAGGGTAAGATATTGATTCGCTAAATCACGTAATAAACTGATTTTAGATTTAATTGCTACCTATGGTCTCTCTCCAATCCAAACCAACAGTCCTTCTACCTATTTTACATACGGGTGGGAAGACACGTTTATGAATAGAAAGTTTAATCAGATTATCTATTCTCTTTATGGTCTCTAAATCTATGCCAGTTTTAGACGATACGCTTTTAAAAGAGAATTGGCGCTCAAGACCCAATAATATTTGGTCTAATGTGGAATAATCTATTCCTAGTTCATCTTCATCGGTTTGGCCCTCCCATAGCTCTGCAGTAGGCTTTCTTTCAATTATCTTCTTAGGTACTCCTAAAGCTTCAGCCATAAGGTACACTTGTGACTTGTAAAGATCACCTATAGGGAGTAAATCAGAAGCTCCATCTCCCCATTTAGTATAGTAACCCACTAGAAGTTCTGACTTATTCGATGTACCCATTACTAAAGACTTTGAATTAAATGCTTCACCATATAGAAATGTCATCCTTATTCGTGAATGTAGATTGCCTTCTGAGGCTTGTGATGAAAAAGAATCTGTTGAGTCTCTGAAAATCTTTACCGCTTTTGAAATATCAATCTTTTTGGTCCGGATTTTCAACGATTCTGCGTGATCAAACGCAAGACTGACTGATTCTGTCTGAACAAAAGGAAGAATCAAACCCGTAACCTTCTCATTACCCAAAGCAGAGACTGCTAAGGAAAGAGTTGTAGCTGAGTCTATTCCGCCTGACAAACCTATTACAACTCCATCAGCATCAGCTTCTCCTACACGAGTTTGAATGAATTTTTCAATAATCTTCTGGGTATCTGGAAGAAGTTTCACGTCCACTTCAGCAAGTAGGTCTTATTGAAATTTAGTAGTAACATCTATTATTAATGGGCCTAAATGGCCACATTATGCATTTGGCAATGGGTCAGGTCCCTGTCGTTCTTGGAGATATCGAAAAAAATCTGGAGAAAATGGAAGAACTTATACAAGAAGCTCAAAGAAAAACTAAGGGGAAAATAGATCTTATCGCTTTCCCAGAATTATTCATAACTGGATACAATCTACGAGACAACTACAATGAGGTTGCTGAAAAAATACCTAGCGAAGGGAAAGGGCAATCTGGAATGTGTAAACTTGCAAAAGAATATGATATACATATAACGACTGGGATTGTTGAAAAAGCTGGTAAATCATTATTCAATTCAGCAATTCTGGTTGGACCTAATGGATACATTGGTCACTATCGCAAACAATACCTGCCTAATTTTGGTCCATTCGAAGAAAAATTATTCTTTGGCGAGGGAAACCAAACCCCCGTTTTTGACACACCTTTTGGAAAAATAGGAATACAAATCTGTTATGATATATTCTTCCCAAACACGTCAATGGGATTAGCGCACAATGGTGCTGACCTTATACTCAATCTATCCGCAAGTCCAACTACTTCGAGACCTCTTTTCCATAGGGTACTGCCTGCAAGGGCAATAGAGACAACTTGTTTCTACTGTTATGTGAACAATGTCGGTACACAAGGTAGTCTGACTTTTGCAGGAGAATCCGCCATCATTGATCCTAGGGGGAAAACTATCGCAGAGATACCTGCATTTGATGAAGGTGTTGTCGTTTGCAAGGTCCCACTTGATGAGATTGCCTCTTACAGAGATGCAAGGCCTGTTCTTCGAGATTCAAAAAAGTAAGGGCTTATTATCAAGGCTCAATCGGACCCTCCCATGTTTGATGTAGCTGTGGTTGGACAAGGACCTGCCGGCGGGATGGCAGCTTTGCGATTATCCGAAGCTGGACATTCAGTGGTTGCATTTGATCGTAAGAAACGTGTGGGAGATCCTATCCACTGCGGTGAAGGGTTAGGAAAAATAGCTCTTGAACACACTAATTATCCTGTTGGAGACTGGGCAATAAGAGAAGTTAAAGGTAATAGAATAAGAATGCCGAACGGAAAATCGGTTGGATTAATGTCCCCTGGTTATTCAATACACCGCTGGGGCCTAGACAGCAAGATCTCAGACGATGCCGTTGCTGCAGGTACTGAAAGGTACGAGGGGGTGAAAATAACAAAAGTCACCAAAGAATATGGGCTCTGGAATTTATTCTCAAAAGATGAAAAAGTTGCTCAAGCAAAACAACTTGTGATTGCAGAAGGAAGAGTTCCAAGTATAGTCACACAGGTCGGTCTGAAAGGTAACGACAAATTGAGACTCTTACCGGGACTTCAGTACAAATTCAGGACCGAAGACGTTGATTTTCCCGATACTGAGTATTTTGATTTCTACATAGATCCTATGTATGCAAACGGTTACATCTGGGTATTTCCCAGAGACGACATATTCAATGTAGGGATTGTGGCCACTAATGGTGCCAAAGAAGGATTGGAATATTTCTGTAAAGAACATATGAGTGTTGATCCTGAGAAAAGAATACTAAATGATCTAGGGGACAAACAAAATGGGGGACTTATCCCAAGAGATGGACCAATACCTCAATTCTCTACAAAAGACGCTTACGTTGTAGGAGACTCTGCTGGTCTCACAAATCCAATAACTAAAGGTGGAGTCCATGTTGGAATGCTATCTGGAGAATATGCAGCAATTGCAATACGTAACGAGTTAGGAAGTGGAAAATTAGTTCCACCTTCACACGCAGTAGATTGTCATGAATTGAGGGGCCTATACTGGGAAAAAGCAGAAATGGCTCTGCACCCAGAACTAGAATCACATATCTGGTACGATAGAATTCTAAAAAGACAGCCATGGACTAAACAAAAATTTGTCAATCAATCCAAGCTAATCTATTCACTGGACAAAAGAGTCTTAAATTTGATAGGTGAAATATATGATGGAAGAAACTATTCAGAGCTGCCTTGGTTCAAAATGTTTGGAGTTTTACTAAGGAACCCAGATTTGGTTCCACTAGCAGGTAAATTATTGAAGATTAAAGCTAGCCTCAAAGTTACTGAAACCTACGGTTGGTAGTAAATTTACAAAATGCTTCCGAATCAATGCATGGGAAAAAGAAAATTAAGCGTTCTCAAAGGTCTAGGAAAGTTTATGATGGTTCGCCCAATAATGAATTAATGAAAATCAGTGTGCAGACTATAGCTATCTGCCTTATCTTATGTGTGAGTAGCCTTTCAGGTTGTGTTGAGGACAACCGCGTGGATTTGCCTACTGATGAAGAAACTCCGCTTCCCAGTACTGTCTTTGTTACAGGACCAGATGGAATAGGAATAGATGAAGAACCTCTTCCCATGGATTTTGTATTCAGTAATGTGGGTGAACAAGGTGCTGAACCCAGTATAGGCGTTACCTCAAGCGGTTGTATATTTTTCATAGCGTTTGAGAAGCCAATGCGCTCATGCGATTACGGTGAAACATGGGTAGATACAAGCGACATAACACAGGCATTCTTCACTAACGATCCATATGGTTGGGTTGATCCAATAACAGATCGTGTGTTCAATATACACATGATGGGTTTGTGGACTACTTGGATTGGATGGTCTGATGACGATGGTGAAAGCTGGGCAGCCAATCCCCATGATTCGGGATCTGTGCCAATTAACGACCATATAAAACTCGGTTCAGGCCCATGGACTGATGAAGGATATGGAGTAGGTAGTGCTGTATCCTCTAATATTTATGAGACTGCAGTCTATTTCTGTTTCAACAAACTATTGTATATTTCATGTTATACTAGCTACGATGGTGGAGCATCATTTGAGGCTGGAGGAGAAATTGTTGGTTTAGCCACAACTAATGGAGGATTACATGGGGCAATTACAAGTGCACCAGATGGTACGGTTTATCTACCTCCGAGAGTTTCAACTCCAGCAATTATTTTCTCCAAAGATAATGGTCTAAATTGGGAAGAACGCACTATGGGGGAGGATGTAGGAACGCCAAATCCTCGTAAAAATGGTGAAGTTGCCACAGATAGTGAATCGAATGCATACAACATCTGGGTAGGCAATGATCAGGGAGTTTACATGTCACGAAGTACAGATTCAGGAAACACGTGGGATCAGACAAGTATGAGAATAAGTCCCATAGAAGTAATCTCAGCAACATTCCCTCATACTTCTGCAGGAGATCCTGGAAGAATAGCAATCACATATCTTGGAAGCGAGAATGCAAGTTCATTGGGTCAGCCTAATATTGATGGAGAACCATGGGACGGTAACTCGCACTATGCTCCTGCAAACGTTAGTCATTACCTCTATGTCACCTATAGTTTGAATGCATTGGACCCTGTGCCAACTTTCCATACACAAAGAATCTCACCAGATCCTGTACAAGTTGGAAGCATATGCTTGAACAGTGGTGACTGCCGAGACATAGGTGGTTCAAACCGTAACCTTTTGGATTTCAATGATTTACATATTGACCTAGAGGGGAGAGTGTACATTGCCTTCGCAGATGGATGTACGGGAACTTGTGCAAGCGGAAATGATACTACTCCTGAGAATTCAAGGGACCGATTGGGATCTGTTTATTACTTAGGAAATGGGCCTAGCCTCTATGAATCTGTAGGTGAATTGACAAAATTCAACGTTGTACCTGAAGACCAAGAAGAAACCAGCGCGATGTATCTACTACCTATTGCAGCAATGATTGTGGCGTCAAACCCGTCCAGAAACAAAAAGAAATAGCTTTATTTTTTTGTAAGAAAAACCGTGGTCTGGTCTGGATCATACTTCCCATTGCCAAAGACTTCCAACTCTGAGAACTCTTCCACATCAAGGGATTGATTGGTATTACATATATCCTCATAGAAACCTCGAGGAACTGGGTAAGTTTGGAATTTATAGGAAGAATCTGTGTAAATATTTGCGCCAATCCAAAGAACGCCCCCTGTATTCAGAATATTGCTAATTTTGTCAATCATTTTTCTTTGCTGATCTACTGTAAAACAACCTATAACTCCATACAAAATTACTAAGTCAAATTTAGTTTGCGTCTCATCTAAATATTTTATGATATCTTGGCGAGAAAAATGACCATTAACCATCTTTTTACGGCACTGATAAAGATTCAAACGACTTAGATCCACACCATGAGGTATGATTCCTTTTTCCTTAGAAAGATAAGAGAGCATCGCTCCTGTTCCACACCCTAAATCCAGAACATTACTGCCCTGCAAATCAAGTGAAAGACGAGATAGCGTAGTCTCCACCATCTTCTCTAAGTCTTGTGTATTAAGCTTCAACCAGACTGCTCCATTACCAGTTATCATATTCCTAATGGAATAAATGTTCATCAAAAAACGAATATGAAAGAAATTCTTAATCTGGGTGTACATTACAATTCGAACTCCATGCCTTCAACTCCAACCTCCCATCCCATGTCATAGACTTGCTGGTATTGCTCTGAATCAGGATAATGAAGGGGATTTGTGTGGTTAAGATGTATAAAAATTACTCTTGGATCTTCTTCTTTTCTTTTCCCCAATAAGTTCAACGTTTCTGAAACTGTGGGATGCGGTACATTGGTCTGTATTCTAGACTTCAGTTCATCATCGCTCCAAAAAGTACCATCTAATAGAACGATATCTACATCCATTGACTTGAACCAAGACCTCGGATTATCATGGCCAACTGAAGTCAAAGTCTCCTTCCAAGTATCATGATCTGGTAAGAAAAGAATATTGTTATTATATCCCTTGAACAACAACGCATGTGTATCAAAATCATCTGCCCTATGAGGTACTTTTATGGGAAGAACAACCTCAGAGGAATATTTCTCAGCAGAAAAATTTCCTCTATCAAATAGCTTTTTCCAAATCGGGTGTGCAATGACATAATCTAAGACTGAATCTGAACAATGAAGTCTAACATCCTTTAGATTAATAGATTCACGTCCAAATTGCCCTAGTCCCTCGACATGACCCAAGTGGGCATGTGTCAGCCATAAATCTTTGATTACTGGATTTCCAACCATAGCCAATTGATCTGAAACACATCTAGTTGCCTCTACCATGCCAAAACTATCTCCATGCAATCCAAGCGCAACAGGTCTTCGGACTAGAGCTGAATCTTCTCTGGAGTCATTACAGCAAGAATTGGTGCAACCAAATTGAGGGCGACCTGCATCCTGTGCGTTTCCCAGAAGTGTTATCCGGTTGTACATTTTTGGAGCTCTTTTCTCAGCCACTCACGAGGAAGAGCGCGCCCCAGACCTTCATCGGTACGCTCTGGATGCCACTGAACAGCAAACCAAGGCAGAGTTTTGTGTTTTACGGCCTCTATCATTCCATCCGGACTTTTAGATAAAATTTCCAAATCTTTGCCTAATTCCCTTACACCTTGATGGTGATGGCTTGTAACTTCAAAATCAGATCCTTCCATTTCGACCCAGTGCCCAATATCTCCTACAGGAGGTTCTCCTCCTTCTCCATCACGATGAATGCCACCATCAAAGCCACCTTGTCCAACATCTGGCCATAAAGTACCACCCAAAAAGACGTTCATGACCTGCATACCTCTGCATATTCCCAGAACTGGCATCTTGCGCTCGAAAGCCCTCTCAAGAAGTTGTCTTTCCAGTTCGTCTCTATCATCATTAACTCCTCCAATCGGCAAGTCATCAGTTTGGCCTCCATATGCTCCACTTTTGATTCCCATATCGCCCCCTCCAGACAAAACCAATACATCATAATTCTCTAAATCCTCAGGTGATGTAATTCTCTGCGGAGTTCCATCGGCTTCTGAGATAAATTTGGCATAACGTTCAAAATATTTATCAGATGTCAAAGTCAAAGCAGTTGATTTCATTCTGTTCAGACAAAATAAGCCATGCTACTTTAGCCTCACGCTAAGGTGATAAATGCAACCATTCATAACCTGCCTATCAAAGATGGAAAAATGGACCAACTTATCGTATGCAAACGTAGCTACTACATCACCTAAGGCCCACCTAATCGCTTCTGAATGGGCTGATTCTTTAGCACGGGGAGGAGCGGCCGAATTCGATGCAGATGCTGAAAAAGAGGGAATGATGCCTCTTAGAAAGGCAACTGCCAATCTTTTGGGATGTCCTTTTTCTGACATATGTGTTAGCTCTAGTGCAACTGAAATACTAAGTTCATTGGCATGGGCTGTAGCACCAAAAAATGGAAATATTGTATCCACAAGAGCGTCTTTTCCATCTACAGTATATCCTTGGCAACGGGTAGCTGATGAATTTGATTCGGAAATAAGATTAGCACCACATGATGAGAATTATTACACAAAACCTAGTGATATTCTGGATTTAATCGATAAAGACACAAAAGTAGTAGCTCTCTCGCATGTTGAATATGCCTGTGGTCAGCGCTATGATCTAACTGTATTTGCTAAAGCTGCACATGATGTTGGAGCGCTATTCATAGTAGATGCAACACAGTCTATGGGAATGGTTCCAATAAATGCTAAAGAATCGGGGGCTGATGCAATAGTGGCATCAGGGTATAAGTGGCTCAGAGGAACTTACGGTGCCGCTGTTGGTTATATTTCCCCAACAATTCAGTCACTTTATCCGGGAATAATCGGCTTTAGAAGTCACAAAGATATTTGGAACATGAAAGCCGAACGCTTAGAATTTCCTGATGATGCCAGTCGCTTTGAATTTACCACTATTCATTTTGGTGCCGCTTTAGGACTTGCAGCAGCAATCGATGAGATAACCGAGATCGGAATTCAAGAAGTTTGGAAGCATGATATAGAATTGACAAATTTATTGATTGAAGGTGTTTTGGAAAAGAGACTCGAAGTAGCTTCACCCACTAGTGACAAAGAACGCAGTGCAATAGTGAGCATCAAGATGCCCACTGGATTTGATACTGCTGAAGTCGTGAAACAATTGCAGGATGAATATGGAATTCTGGTGACTAATCGTTCTGGTTTTCTTCGTGTATCGCCACACATAGATAACACAACCAAACAAATTACTTTTTTCCTTGAATCTCTGGGTGAGATTCTAAATATTTAGAACAAATAAGGAAAGATAAGAATTCCAGCCACGGTAAACATTATTCCGGCAATAAATAGATCAATAATTTTCCACGATTCTGGATTATTCAATATTGGGGATAGACGTTTAGCACCATATCCCAAAGAAAAGAAAAATACGAAAGATGCTGTAGCAGCACCAATCCCAAACATTAGTTTCTCGTCTCCAACATAACTGCTGGATGCCCCGCCAATGAGTAGTAATGTGTCAACATATACGTGTGGATTAAGGTACGTGAACGCCAAACCTGCTAGAATGGTTGGCCAAAGTTCCTTTGATTCTTCCTCACCAACTTCCATTCCTTTAGGATTCAATGCTGATTTGATTCGCAAACATCCATAAAATATCAAGAACAAAGCTGCCCCTACTGACATCCAAATCGCTAATTCTTCTATCTCTGAAATGAAGAGGCCAACACCAAGGACTCCTGCGGCAATCAGCAGGGCATCTGAAATAGAACATACTAGACATGCAGCAAAAACATGTGTTCGCAACAACCCCTGCCTTAGTACAAATACATTCTGTGGACCAAGAGCAAGAATTAGTGAAATACTAATAAGAAAACCAGAAATAAAGGCTAATTCCAAGATAATTATTCTGATTCCTCAGACTCTTCGTAGTCCATAGGCACCCACTTTTCCTGTCCGGTCTTAGGGTCCTTAATCATCTTGACAGCCTTGCCCTTGATGAAAGCCTTGAAATCAACCATATTATCGCATCGAATGCGCTATATTAGCTTTAATGGTAAGCTAAAAAAGGTAGGTTAGATGGTCAACTGTGAAACTGGAAAACACACCTGAGAATGCTGAAGTCTACGATGAGACTGATGAATACATCATCATAGACAATATGGAGATGATGCCGATGATAGTCTGGAAAGATAAGAACGTTATCAGAGATCTAAAAGTAAGTAGAACAATGAAAAAAGCATTACAGAATGTAGGTGAAGAAAAATACGGGAGAGGTAATTTTTTTGTGGATAGATTTCCTGAAGGTGATGAGAAATACCTAACCTGGTATTGCAGACCTAATATGAACCCTGAAATGATAAAGGAAAAATCAAAGAACCGCGGTTAGAAAAGCATATTCTGAATCTACTATTTCCACATCGTAGAATTCACCCAACGGCAATTCTTCTTTTACTATAATCGGACGATAATTATCATCTCTACAAAGTGTACTTCCAGGTCTTTGATTCTCTATGGACAAAACTGAGGTTTTTCTTCCCACAAATCTTTTGAAACTCTTTGCGCCCAATTCTTGTCTTAGAGTTGTAAGTTCCTTTGAACGGTTCTTAACTATCTTACCATTAAGTCTCTTGTATTTGGCTGCTGGCGTTCCAGTTCTAGGTGAAAAACGAGTTATGTTGACTAAATCTGGTAGGAGACGTCTGAGCAAATCAATAGTGGCCTGATGGTCCTCATCTGTTTCTCCTGGAAATCCAGTTATGATGTCTGTGGTTATCATCATTTCTGGGTAATGAGAACGGAATGTGTCTACAACCTCCCAAAAATCATCCAAAGTGTGATCCCTTAACATTGCATCAAGCATCTTCTGTGACCCAGATTGAATTGGAAGATGCATGAACTTGTAAGTCCGATTATCGCCCCATGCTCTTGCCATTTGCTCTGAACGACCAGCTACCAACATTGGATTCAGCATACCCACTCTAAGCCTGAAATCCCCCTCTAAATGCGATAATTCAGTTAACAGACTCTCCAGACTGGAATCACTATCTGCACCAAATGCACCATTATCTTGAGATGTGAGAAGTAATTCCTTGCTTCCTGAATCTATAGCATATTGAGCCTTGAAAAATATGTCATTCACAGAACGTGAGGTTACTCTTCCTCTAGCCCTAAGTGTAGCACAATAGGTACAACGTCCTAGACAGCCTGAAGAGATTGGCAATATTGAAGTTAAAGGAGAAGCTTGTTTCTCGGGTTTACAGCCGCCTCTTCCAATAAGGTCACCTAATCCATCTATATCTCCAGGTGATACAAGAGGGGCTTCTGGGAATCTAGAATTCAAACGCTTGGTATCTGCAGTAGCCATACATCCACTAACAATTACATTCTTTCCTTGATCAATCAATTCAGATATGCGCCTTTCCATCTTATTCTGTGTTGATTCTATAACCGTACAAGTTCCCATTACCACCGTTTCTGCATTATCTGAACTGAGAGCTATCTCATGTCCTAATTCTATAGCATGGTCTCTCATCTCGATAGTTTCGCCTTGATTGGCGGTACAACCATAACCCTCAAACCAAATTGACACGATTTTCTAACAAATCCCCTAATTAAGACCCTTCCGCTAAGATTGAAGTGCTTGTAAACCTTGAAGGAATTGATGGCTGTGGAAAATCAACCCAGTCCAAACTATTGAAGAATAAATTGGAAGAGATAGGAGATAAAGTCATAATTCTGAAAGAACCTACAAAAAGACCTCATGGACAGAAATTGTGGGATATGCTCCGTGGAAAAAGAAAAGCAACCAATGAAGAGATCCTAGATTTGTTTGTGCTTGATAGAACTCAACACGTTGAGGAGAGAATACAACCCGCTCTAGATGATGGAACTGTGGTTCTGATGGACCGATATTACTACTCCTCAATGGCTTACCAAGTTGCTGGAGGGATTGATGTAAATGTAATCCGAGAAAGGCACGCATTTGCTCCAAAACCTGACATTGTTCTGATCTTTGATCTGCCCGTTACAGTCGCTCTAGAAAGAGTCCGAGGGCATAGTGAGGCAGACGAATTCGAAAAGGAAGACCATCTAGAGAAGGTCAGAGAAGCTTACCTCAATCTTAGAAGTGATCCTTTGGTAAGAATTGTTGACTCTGCAAGGGTACCTGAAGAAATATTCGAGGAAGTCTGGAAATTAGTCTCAGAGGTAAGAAATGGATGAGATGCTTTTCTATGCAAAAATAGTCTTGCTAGTTGTATTATTGTATGATGTACTCATATTATTCCGAAAGCCTGAAGAAGGAAGTGAAGTAGTCAAACTAGATTTTTGGAAAGAGATGGAACGAAAAGGAATCAACGCTTTCCTAATTCCTAGCACTATGGTATTCATTATCTGCTTGGATATCGTTCAAGAAGTTGAGATTTATCTTTCAACGGCACTTTTTGTACTTAGTATGATTTACCTCGGATATCCTCGTCCTTTTGCATTTGGTGACGGTGGAATCCTACTTGATGGGAAGACCATTACCAAGGATAGAATTCTTAGAGCAAAGAAAACGGAAGATGGAGCTCAGATATCAATTGAATGGTACGGCTGGCTGATGAAGAAAGAACTGCCGACTTCTAATGTTACGGATTCAATCCTAGAAGAATTTAGTGATTCAGGTTCTTCTTCGGATTGAGGCAACCGCAAGAGTCGTGATGATTAGGCTTACTATACCTAGTGCAGGAACTTCTACTCGCTCTAACTCTTCTTCAGTTTCTTCTTCTTTAGTTTCTTCTTCTTTAGTTTCTTCTTCTTTAGTTTCTTCTTCTGATAAAGGGCTAGATTCGGTCATGAATCTCACGCTGTAATCTACTATATCATCAATAGTTTCTAAATCTGAGCCAGCTTCTCCTGGGTAGAACTCGATTTTGTCACCAGCGCTCAACATACAATTGAGATCATTGTCAACAAATGCCACTGCTTTACCTGCCGGAACATGACCTTGGTAATATATGTCACTTAACAAGCCATCATAAACAGTATTTCCTTCCTCATCTAGTAGATACCAATGTACCAAATCAATAGATAACTTTGGTTCGGACACTTTGACGGTTTGAACCTGCCATGCACCTGACCCATCCTCACTTGCTATCCAAGAAGCTGTAGGGGATGATCTTGCGAGGACAATATCATAGCCTATAACTTCTCCTCCTTTGATTCCAGTTGTAGTCTGATACTCCGTTACGCGGTGCATGTAAGTGGTTTCGTGGTGAGTGGAGTCGGTCGAAACATTAACTGAGATTGGAAATGATTCTTCACTACTATGCTCTTGACCTGGGACCCAATCAATGGTGATAGTAACCTGCTCACCTAGGTCAAGTGATGGAATGGTTTGAACCTGCCCCAATTGAACGTCATCAATATAGAATGTTACATCGATATCAGTCGCGGTTCCTCCTGCATTTAGTATTTCAGCCCAAAAGGTCACTGTATCTGCAGTTTCCCCTTCGCGTAAGCAAGTAGAGAAAGGCAGATATAATTCCACATACAACTCAGGATTGGTTTGAACTAAACAACCATATTCATCTACTTCTTCACCCGCTATAGTATCTGGACAATAATCCATGTCATCTGTGATTCCATCATTATCACTATCTTTTTGAGAATCTGAACAACCATATTCATCTACTTCTTCACCCGCTATAGTATCTGGACATTCGTCAGCATCATCAGTTATACCATCAGAATCTGTATCTCTCTGAGAATCTGAGCAACCATAATCGTCTACTTCTTCACCTGCTATAGTATCTGGACAGTTATCAACACCATTAATTATACCATCAGAATCATTATCTCTCTGCGAATATGAACAACCGTATTCATCTGCTTCTTCACCATCTGGAGTGCCAGGACATTCATCATACGAATTACCAACACAATCATCATCTTCATCATCTCCATCAGAAAAAATGCAGACCTTTACTGTCCTTGAATTATTTGCGGGGAAGAAATCTTTACCGTACGGCGCTAATACTTCTACAGTTACGTAATATGCATCAGAATAAGGAGTTTCGAATAAAACAAATAACTCTGTCTGTTCCTCAGCACCTTCAGCTGTGATATCCCCATAGCGTGAATCCCCATTAAGTTGCCAAATGCTCGGTTCCGAGTAGTCAAGATAGTCCGACATGTCATCACCTTGAGAATTAGTTACTGAGAATCTAACGGGTAAATCGGACCACGGTGATTCACCAGCATTAATGACCGTAGCGTTAATCTCTCTCCACAAGCTATTACCTTCTGAATCCTTGACAATCATATCATCACCTTCACGGACTGAAATATCTCCAACTGCGACATCTCTAGTCAATTTTCCAGTTCCTCTAATTATAAAGTCATCAATGAACAATCCTGAATACGGCTGGTCTGAACTTTCCGTAATTTGGTCATCATCTGTATCCATCTGAATACGAATGTAGACATAATCTGCATCATCACTACCATACCATTCACTATCTAATTCAAGACCCGGATATCTTGTATTTTCGCCTTGATGCATATACCAGGCCCCTTCATTTGCACAAAGACCTGATTCTGAATATATATTAGACCAAGAATAGCCCTCATCCTTTGATATCTGGAGTCTATGGTAATCTCCTGATTCAAGACATCCTGAATAAAAATAATTAACGACTACTTCCTCCATTCCTGAAAAATCAAAAGGGCCAAACATGACATAATCATCCTGATTGGGATTTGGAACGAATTTAGGGCAATCGGGATCGCTCATATCTCCCCAGTCACAAAATTCATCCGAATTAGCATCATCCTTGTACCATGCATTTTGATTAAATGAAGCTAGGGCATAATCTCCATTTTTAGCTACAAAAAATCCTGTGTGGTTTAGGGTACCGTCATCTTCGTCACAATCTTCTGAAACTTCTGATGCCCAGCCACAGCCATCTGCATCCCAATCATAGCTGTCTACTAAATGCCAATTTACACCATCATAAGAGGAAGCACCATTATCATCAGTATCTCCTAAATAATAATAATAACCAATAGTGCCTGGTTCAAAAGTTTGGACGTAAGCAGCTGTAAATATTTTAGTTATTATTTTATTATTGCTAGGATTAGTATCTGAACCACCAACTTCTACATCTAAAGTGAATAGACCAGATAGTCTCGTCATAGTAGGAATGGCATAGTATTCAGATTCGCCCTCATACACTCTTTGATATCTGTCATTTGCTTTAGCAAAATTGAAAATAATTGTCTCTCCTGGTTCTAATACTTCTTCAATATACATAGGATGGTCTTCAGGAAATGCGCGAGTGTCGAGAGTATTATCATAAAGTACCAAACCTTCTTCTGTCTTCATTTTTAATCTGACATTTACTGAACCTACAGCTTCATTACCATAATTTGTAACTCCGACTTTTATTTCGATAGGGACATTTGCATCAATTTCACCGTGTGCATGATGACGGGGAATTTCAAGTGAACTTATACCTAAATCATTATCTTGTGTTGTTTCTTCTTCAACTTCCATCCAGTCAAGTATTGTTGCAAAGAAATCTGCCCTTTCGCTTCTTTCATTAAAAACGCCTATTTCGTTAGCAAATGTGAAGGCTTTGTGATTTTGATTACCTACATAATCATCCACTGGGAACTGAACTGCATGATATTCATGGCCATCTGATGAGCCCATACGGGCGTTCATCCAGAATGCACCTGTGGCTGTATTATCGAATGGTTTGATACCACAAGGTCTATCCATATAGTAAGTCCCTGCTGTATCTGTTGCAAAATCTTTGTTATCAAATATAGAATCACTAACACCATCCATTGGATTAGAAGTGCCATCTACGACAAGATAACTAGAAACCTCTGTGTCTGCATGAAGATAATTATTCAAAAATGAACTCTGTCCCCAATCAACCCAATCAATCATCTGTGTTAACAATATAATGTTTCTGGTTTGTGCACAAAAATTATCTACCTCGCCACAATCTCCATCCAAATAATGTTCCATTACGTCAACTTCTGATGAACTCAAAATATTAGTATTCCATCCAGAATACCAAATTACAACTTCATAGTTATCGACCATGGAAAGACCGGCTTCACCTGATGGAAGCTCATAATTGTCTCCATCGAACTGTCCTGTTCTAAAAATATCATAAGAATAGCCTCCATCATTTAATGCTGTAACAATATGAGTAGCCTCAAGATATGGACCTGAATATTGCAACTCCATATCATCATCAACAAGCAAGATTTTAGACTCACCTGGCTCTTTAGCAGCTGGAGAAAATTTACCTGTTTCAGATTGAGCTGAGGTACTGAAAAAAACCGCAACCAAAACACAAATTAAAAAAAATCGGAATGATTTCATTTAACCTCATTGAATTCTATATTTATATCAATATTGCCGACTAAGAAAAAATACCCAAAACACACTGAAATATACTGTACATTCCTGATTGCGAAGTGACTGATTCGATTTTAGATGAGTTTATATCTTAGTTTCTTTCCTAGACATCATATAAATCGATACTATGGCTAAAACAGTAATTACTAATCCAATTATCATATTTCTGGATAAAGTTATGCTTAAATCTTCTGAAATAGATTCTTGGCCTGCAAAAAATTCATCACAATAACCTTTGGTGAAAGGGTCGTCTGCTTCCCGCCCTGTAACGGCGTAACAATCATTAATATCCTTAGATGAACTCCAAGACTCACAGCCTGAATCATCCTTACCATAACCATCACAATATGTATCAATCATGGAAGCGCAAGTTGCTCCGTCTTCATTAGTTACACCTTCGGCACAATATTCTCTTGTTTCATCACAAAAAGTTGTATTTGTAAATGAACAATTGTATCCTGTTCCTTCCCAACCTATGAGCTCTGCTTCGACAATTTGAAAGTCTATCCAGCAAGTAGCGGGATTATATATTGAACCTGAATTGAAAACTAACCTAATCGTATAATCACCTAGTGAAGCATTATTTATGGAAAAATTGATTTGATCTGAGAAACTACTGTTTCCAGGTGTACTTGCTCCACTTACCACAGGATAAGATTGTAACGAATTAAGCGAAAGGAAATCTAGGCTGGGTTCTCCATAACTGTCTGCACCCTCTACATCATAATAGACTGACCAATTAATTGTGTAAAAATCATCAAGATAACCCGTATTGATTAAAGTAAAATTCCAAGTTATGAAGGATGATGACTTAGAAACTAAATTATCTCCAGTAGTAGTTCCGTTACATACTATTCCGAAATCTACGGCCGCATCAATTACTACTCTTTGTGTATAATAAGAGTAACTTGTTAATTCAATAGTTATTGTATTAGTGACATTACTTGATGCTGAGGCTGGTGTGGTGTCGTTTTTACAATTATCACTGCCGCAAGTATCTGTATGATTTTCAGGATCATCGTCATAATCTCCTGAATACCATCTAGGGTCTGTTATAGCATTAATTTGTAAGGCATTAGTATTACCAGAATAACAAGACTGAGTACATAAAATTAGCAATTGTACTGTAGCTTCTGAGCCTTTATCTACTGTAATAACATTATCTGGTAATTCATCGCCGCTAATATCTACAAAAGATGATGACCATGTAACTCCAGTAACCCAATTAGTAGCCATATAAACATCCATTGTCCTGTAACGTGTATCTGAGCTATCAAGTGTTAGTGTGATAACCAATTGCTCACCAGACACTATATCCAAATCACAATCATCCCCGCAATCTGCTTCAATACTAACTGGAGAGGGGGCAGCTTCTGCACCGCCAAAATTACTAAAAACTACTAAGAATAATCCAGCCATTAGATAAAATTGCCAGCCCTTCATAATATCTGGATTTTGAGAGTGTTTATATCAATATCTTAATTAAGAAAAGACACCTAGAACACACTGAAATATACTATACATACCTGATATTGGGCCAATATCGCCTTGATTCTTCAGCCTATTTCCTGCAATTTTATCCAAATCTCTCAAAACATGAAGTGCTTTCAGAGTATCAAGATCGTCAGCTAATGCTTCTTCAAATCTAGAAACCAAAGGTGCAGTTTCCTCATCATCTCTTGGATCTGTCGGTTCCGTAACCATACAATCCACAGCATTGATTCCCAATCGTTCACCTTCTTGACAGGCTGCAAGCAAACCCTCTGGTGAATAAGGTGTAAAATCTCGGTAATGATAACTCAATAAGTAGAATCTCAGAGCAGGAGGTGGACAATCCTTGAAAACCTCTTCCAGCGTTATGCGTTCTCCTCTGGATTTTGATAATTTGCCTTCTGCATCTTCCATTAGACCATTATGCATCCAGAAATCACAATAATTACCCAAACCTATCTTTTCAGCAAGTATCATCTCTGTTTCATGGTGTGGATAAATTAGGTCTATACCTCCCCAGTGAATGTCTATCGGTAAATCCAGCTCAGATGAGGACATTAATGTACATTCCAAATGCCAACCTGGACGCCCATTAGGCAATCCATCGAATTCCCAGATCTTACCACCTTCCAGAGGTGGCCCCCACAGTAAAGTATCATGGGGGCTCTCCTTAGGTCCTGAATTAACTTCATCTGTGCCTTCCGCCAAAGATTCTTCCAAATTAACTCCTAATAGCTTGCCATGCTCCTCCTGCTTTATCCTTAGAAATATTCCTTCCTCGGTCTGATAGGCTTCACCAACATCCAACAATTTCTTAGTTTCTTCAGCTATTTGTTGAACAAAATCTGAAGCTCTGGTGTATTTTGTTGCGGGCGTATTGGAAAGTAACTTCATTTTCCCAAGAAATTCCTCTTCATACTTGCGAGTGAAAGTCAATTCATCGATTCCAGATTTTAAAGCGCCCAGAGCAGTCTCGTCCGAGACATCGGTAAAATTCTGTATGTGATTTACTTCATACCCCTTGTATCCCAGCCATCTTTTCAGAATATCAAAAGAAACATAGGACTTAGCATGCCCCAAATGAGTGTCTGAATAAACCGTAGGACCACAGATATACAATCCTAATTTCTTAGAATCTGGATGGAAATCTTCTTTCTTACCTGAAACTGTATTGAATAATTTCAACCCTTGTCTCCCCCGCCTCTAGCGCAGATATTTGACTCATCTGGCCAATCTTCTCCATAGAACATTGACATGCAATAACTATGGGCATTATATCCTATAGAATCAAGCAAATTGGTAATTCTGAAATTTGGTGCTGGAACAAGTATCTCAACTGTGGATTTGTCTGGAATAGCCTGAACCGTGGCTTGGAGCATTCCTTGCCAGTTCTTGCATCCTGGTTCGACTACCCATGGACCTATTTCATACCAAGAATCCTCGCCTTTGGCCATGATGAATCCCTTTACTGAACCATCCTCTCCGAGCGCTACAAATGAACATTGAGGAAGATAATCATTTATCTCTTTCAGAAACTGAGAACGATCCCCACCAAACTGACGCTTATCTATTGCTAGAATCTCATCCATATATCCCTCAGCTGGAACAATATTTTCGTCTGAGCCTACATCGAATGGCTGAAATGATTTCATATCTGCATCAAGCCTGAACTGAGTAGACATTCCCTCAGCAAGAAAACCTAGTTCTTTGTAGAAAGTTGTCACTTCCATTCTTGACTGGACTCTTACGGATTTACAGGATTCAAGGCGTTTCATTGCTTCCTTAAGCAAAATCCTGCCTACGCCTTTGCCTCTACTTTTTGATGAAACCACTACATTACCAATCATTCCTAAATTGCCATAATCAAAAGCTGTGGTCACTCCTATTGAGTGTCCACCATCAACTGCAATCAAAGGAATACTAATTTTCATGAGACGTTGCCAGTCTTCTACTGAATTACCCCAGTCCTCGCTATCAGTGAGGGACTTAGCAAACTCAATGTCTGATTCTTGCATGTCTCTTATCTTAATCATCTGAAATACCCTCGTCACAATCCTGTTGCCCAAAAGTCAAGAATTTCTTCTCTTTTCTTTGAAGTTTTAGACGACAACTTCCATAACCAAAGTCCTCACCACCATACCAATGAGGGCAATCTTTACACTTGAGCATTAATTCGTTATCAATGAACAAGATTAATGAAGATATGCGTTGATAAAATCTTATAATCTACTGTTCTCATGCTAATAGTATGAATCGTGTGTCAACGGTCACCGTAGCGCTTATGCTGATTCTGACCACAATGTCAACGGGTTCTATTGAATCTGAGGAGTTTCATAGAACTACAAACACTGCAGATGGCTTCGATGGACATGAAAATGATACTCTGAATCGAACCAACACTTTCCCCTTCGACGTGTTATTCGATGACTATCACGAATACTACGAAGTTGTTTCTCAATTACAAAAATTTGCAAATGATTACCCTGATATCGTCGAAATTTATACCTTAACTGACATAATTCCTGCAGGTGAAACCTGGCAAGGAAATGAAGTTATTGGAATTAAAATATCTGACAATGTAGCTAACGAACCTGATTACTATGATGATCCAGATGAAGAAACATTCTTCGTAGTTGGAAATCATCATGCTCGAGAATGGATGACCGTCGTCACCACACTTTACTTTGTCTATTATCTTACTCACTTCTATGGCATGGAACCCACCGACAACGATGGGGACGGACTGATTAATGAGGATATGATTGACGGAGTAGACAATGATGGAGATGGCGAACAAGGCGGGCGTGTTGACGATCAAGGTAGAGCCTTATTTGATGGAATTGACAACGATGGGGACGGAATTATAGATGAAGGAATCGATGAGGATCCAAGTGAAGCACGAGTAACCCACTTAGTTAACAACCGAGAAACTTGGATTATACCCATACTAAACCCTGACGGATACATCTATGACAGAGAGGATCCGTCCAGATTCTGGCGTAAGAATCTACGAGATAATACAGATGATGATAGATATCAGGAAGGTTGTGATGGAGTAGATCTTAATCGAAACTATCCTTTTGAGTGGGGGCATAATACGCAACCTACTGCACTACTTGGAGAAGACGGAGAAGTTGAATTTACAGTTGATGATGATAATCCCTGTTCAGATGTCTACCACGGACCACGTGATCAGAATGATGATGACGGAGATTGTGGATTAAATTGTGAAGTTGGATTGGACTTTGGAGACCAAAATACGCAAACTGGAGTAGATGAAGATCCTCCCGATGTTAATAGAGAGGACGATGATAATGATGGTAAAATTGGCGAGGATAAAGAAGGGGGATTCTCAGAACCTGAAACTCAAGTGATAGAGTACCTAACTTGGAGATTGGATATATACGAGGATTATCCACAAGTCGAATATTTGGAAGATTATCAAAATGGAATTGAGAGAGACAACTGGCCAGAAATGTTCCAACTTAATCCTGATGGAAGTCAAAGTACTGTTAGAAATTATAGAACTGAAGCCCATGATATGAAACACAATATCATGAATGCAGTATCATACCATTCATGCTCTAATCTTTACATTTGGCCATGGGGATTCAAGGATCAAGACCCGCCACATGAGCTCTATATGGAAAATCAAGTCAAACCCCTTATGAATTTGACAGGATATGGGAACTGGAAAGATCAGGGAGGATACAAAGTATCTGGTGATATCAATGATTATCAATATGGAATGCAAGGTTCCTTTTCATACACTGTTGAGTTGAATAGCTGTGGAAATCAAGGTGGTCTCGAAGGCGGGTTCCATGCTGATACAAGACTTATCCGCCCAACTGTAAGAATGCATCTTTTGACCAACATGCACTTCTTAGATGAATCACCTAGGGCGAGAATCGGACAAATGTTCCCAGATTTTGGAGACATTAATGGTGACGGTATTAGCTCACCTGAAGAAACGATGATGCCGAAACTAAGCATATTGTCATCAAAAGGAGAAACCGTCGGATTTCAATCTGATTCAGAGGTTGATTTTGGAGACTACTTTGCTAAAGATGACCTGCCTGTAAGAGTTAAGGTTGAAGAGGCGCAATTCATGTTGCAGGATTCTCTAATATTGAACTATAGAACTGATGAAATGGCCGAAGGAGTATGGAAAGAAATACCTATGTCATGTATAGATGGTTGTGATACTAAAGATTACTCAGACTATAGCGATGCATTCACAATACCAAGAAGAGACTCCATTTTCATAGCACACATCCCTGAAGTTGAAGAGTCTACCAACATTCAATTCTATGCTGTAGCTCAAGATTCAAGACTTGCCTACGAATACGGTGGCGGATTCGTTTTAACTGGTTATGGTGCTGCAGAACCTATTGAGATCTTTGTTGATGATGTTATAGGTTTTGGAAATCCAATCATTGACTTCATTGCAGTCGCTGCGATGATGGGAATAATGTATGGAGTAGTATGGGGAGGGCTTTACAAGACCGTAGGAATCGCAACTGAAGCTGAAAAAAGGAAGAACGCTGGTGAAACAGCCAAGAAAACAGGGACCACGAGAGCAAAAAGAAGCATAGCGGCCATACCAAAGGAAAAATGAGTATATGGCTGACGAAGATCCACCAGAGCAATTCTCCTCAAGATTAGGATTGATTCTAACCACTGTTGGAGCTGCTGTAGGTACCGGAAACATATGGAGATTCCCAAGAGAAGCTGCTGCAAACGGGGGTGGTTCTTTCATGATTGGATGGCTGATTTTCCTTTTTGCATGGTCGATTCCACTGCTTATGGCGGAATTTGCTATCGGTAAGAAAACAAGACTTGGAACCGTAGGCGCCATGAGAGATATGGCTGGACGTAACTTCACATGGCTTGGAATATGGATGATGTGGGTCGGAACTGCTGTGGGATTCTACTATGCTGTAGTTATGGGATGGACAATCCGATACTTCTGGATAGCACTCTCAGGACAGATGAGTGATGCTACAAATACTGATGAAACACAGGCACTATGGGATAATTTCATAAGTTCTCCAGCTGAAGTCGTATTTTTCCAGTTGATAGCCGTAAGTGTTTCAGCCTTCATCGTTTACAACGGAATAAAGGGAATCGAAACAGCAAACAAAATACTGATTCCATGTTTAGTTGCTTTCCTAGTTGTAGCTATGATTTATCCATTTATCCTTAACCCATCTGGAGCCGCTATGGGACTTCGGTTCCTTTTCATTCCACAATGGGAGTATCTCTTTAGTGGTGAAACCTGGATTCGAGCACTCACTCAATCCGCTTGGTCAACATCTGCCGGATTCGGAATGGCAATAACCTATGCTGTTGCCATGAGAAAAAAAGAGGATATTGGACTCAATGCATTCCTGACTGGACTTGGGAACAATTCAGTATCGCTAATTGCAGGAGTAGCAGTTCTTGGAACAGTATTCGCACTTTCAGATACCACCGCTGATGGACTAGCGGCGGTAGAATCTGGATCTTCAGGATTGACATTTATTCACCTAACTGCTCTTTTCGCATCAATGGGAACTGCTGGATGGGTAATAGGAAGTATATTCTTCTTGGCAATGGCTTTTGCTGCTTTGACCTCGATGGTCTCAACACTTCAAGCTTGTGTTGTTAATTTTGTTGATATGGGTTGGGAAAGGAAAGAGGCTGTAAGATACATCGCCGTGGCTGTTGCTTTAGCAGGTATACCTTCTGCAATTAGCCTGGAATTCCTAGACAATCAAGACTTTGTTTGGGGAACTGGATTAATTGTATCAGGTTTGATGGTTGCTATTGTGGTAATGAGATTTGGTGTTAGTGATTTCAGAAAGAATTTAATCAATACCAAATACGCTGATATTCAAATCGGCAAATGGTGGGAGTACATTATCAAATATGTTTTCCCGCTGGAATTCATTGCAGTATTCGGTTATTTCATATATGAAAAATTACAGGATGACAGTCACTCCCCAATAGAAGGAATGGGGTTAGGACTTTTCACCATAATAACTATGGTCGTTCAATGGGCGATAATTCTTGTGATATTCATTTTTATGCTCAATAACAAAGTTGCCGATGCTGCAAAGAAAGGTCCGGTTTCGGATGGGAACTTTGATGACGATGTTGAATGGGCAGAATCTGTCTAACTTAGAAGTTCAGCCTTAGCGGCCGTAAACTCTTCATCGCTAAGTAAACCCTTGTCCTTTAACTCACCAAGTTTTCTAAGTTTTTTGATGAGGACTTCTCGCTGATCCTCAACGCCTGTGGGGTCCTTCAGATTGCTTCCCCAATCACTTCGCCTATCAATTCTCTTTTGAAGACGAGAACCACATTTTCCACATATTCTGAAAGTAGTTGGAGCCCTAGCACCACAATTACTACATATTATGTGGAATTCTTCATGCATTACCTCCTGACGTTTGTATATTGGTGAATCTGGGTCTTCTCCAGGTGGTATCTCACCCTCAAAGACAAATGCGTCCTCATTATCGTTAGGAAACCAATCCCGCCTTATCGCAGTGAAAGTGTCGCCTTCCGCAGAATGATAATACAAATCCAAACGAGTAATACTAGGTTGAGTAGAATTGGTCATTATTTCCACTTCTACAACTGTATCCTTTCCGGATTCTAAACTATCGACTATTGTCTGACCACGAACTTGCATGTTGTCAAAAGATATTGTTATTGTACGTGCCGTACCATTTCCACTATTGCTCAATGATATCTCAATGGTATTCCATTGTCCTGAAACAAATGATGATGGTTGTGTAACTGAGAACTCAATGAAAGGGAGAGAGATTAAGCTTGGATTAGATGCTTCAATGGTATCGTCTGCCACTTTTTTAGCTGCAAGGACATCATCAAGTAATTTTTCAGCATCTATTCTTGGCTTCTTGAGCCTACGACGTCGAACTTTACGAACTTTCTTCTTCTCCCCAAAATCCGTAAAGGAAACCTTATCGGCCATATCCAGAGGCACTAGGATAGGGTGGTTTTATACTTGACTACTTCTCGTCTTCAACTTCTTC
>CAYFGG010000002.1:0-11015 GCA_964342795.1 uncultured archaeon
TCGAAGCAACTAGAAGAATAACTATGATGAAAACAAACCACCAAAGGGCAGATATGTTAATGAAGAAGGCAGCGGTCAAACCAACCAAAGTAACAGTTGTGGCTTCGGCTAAGGTCTGAGCTGTTTTAGCAGTCGCATTATAGATACTAGGCATGTTGATTCCACCCTCGATTACCCTTTGAGTAATATGAATCGAAAAATCAATCCCCACTCCAATTACAATCGAACCTATCATAACTGTAACTAGACTCAAAGCTTGACCTAAAATAACAAAAGTTAGAGGTTCTAGTGCTACAACCCAACATACTGGCAATGTTGTCAATAAACCTATCTTGATATTCCTAAAAGTTAGAGACAAGACGAATCCTACAAGAACAATACAAATTGCTAAAGTTGTTATCTGAGAGCTTATCAACTGAGCATTTACACTTGTACCTATAGCTGCAACCCCTGTCAATTGGGACATCATTACTGGTGAATATTCCCAATTGTTTCTGATATCATTGACGCCGTTGACAGCAATTTCCATGGATTGAATGTCTTTCAGTGGCATATCCACATATATTAGAGTCTTCGAATAGTTGCACTCAACACCTGTTGTTTCATCGGGAGAACAATCCATAATCATACTTAGTGCTTCAGGAGTTATACTGTCATAGAAAACATTCAACAAAAATTTCTGCATATCTCTTCCAACAAGTGGATTCTCAGCTACGGCATCTTCATGGAGGATAGCCCAGAAAGAACGTTCTGCACCTTCTTCTCTACCTGCTATATTCAGAATTTCGTCCAATGTGGAAGATTGATTAGTTGAGAATTTAACTGCCTTCATTACCTCTGTAATAGATATAGCCGTAACATCATCCACATCATTCAAACCTTCTCTATTTCCATCTTCTGTGCCCGCTACAAGCAGATCAATCTGATCTAAATGGTCAACAGCATCATTCGCTATCTCAGAATAATCGTTCTGGAAATCACCTCTAGCAATCATCATACCAAAAGCTCCTGCATTGAACTCGGTAGAATACTTTACAATTCCCTCTAAAGTAGGCTCATCATCGGGAACCATCTCAAGATAATCAATATTAGTTTCCAAAGCTGTTACCAACCCAATAGACACTAAACTTACGGCTAATAGAACTGCTAAAACTGGCTTGTTGTACTCAGTTACCGTTTTTGCTAATCTGTGCCATTCTCCTTCCGTTTTCCTATAATTATAATCTGTCAGAACCGCTAAGGCTGGAGCCATGATAAATGTACTCATCAGACATACGAATATTCCTAAAGTCAGGCTAAGACCTACAGTGAAAACAGGGCCTAAGTTGGTGTACATCAGGCTGCCAAACCCTATCATTGTTGTTAATGCAGAAAGTGCAATAGCCCTTCCAGTAGTTGATAGAGCTTTCATCATTCTTATCTGAGCATTTGGGCCAGTCTCTTCAGTGAAGCGATTTGATAAGTGTAAACCATAGGCTACGCCTAAAGCCATCAGGATAGGTCCCAAGGCAATAATAGTTGGGGTTGCTTCCATACCAGACCATCCAATAATTCCATATGTTATGAAAATAGAATATAGTGTTGGAATACCGGATATCATAACAGCTCTAATCTTCTTCTGAATCAGAAATATTGTAATAGAACATAACACTACACCGATTGGGAAAATGTTCCAAAATTCAGCAAAAGAACGATCGGTAATAGCTTGTGTAACTGGAACTGGGCCAGTCAACATCATATGGCTAAAAGTCTGCCCCTCAGGACGATTGCCATTTTCATCATTTAAACCCCAACCCCTATTTTTCATAGTAGTATCTATTTCTTCTATTATAATAGGTGGAGGAACTTCACTGGTTATACCAAACAAGATGACTGCAGTATCCCAGATTCCGTCACCATTAGTGTCTCTTATCACCTTTTCCAAGACATCAGGTGGAAGATCTTCTACAATATCATCAATATCTGATTGACTTGGAATCTCATAGTGATTCAGAGTATCTGTTTCTTTTGCCAACTCAGCTGCTTGTTTTATCAATTCAGCAGTTCCATCAGTTATGCCATCTGAAGATGCTGAGGCCCAAGCCGCCGAGTTATCTATTATTGCGTCATAAACTCTACTATTGGTACTATGCAGCTCCTTAATCAATGTTGATATACTGAATGACCAGACTACATTATCCTCTAAGCCTCCATCTGAAGGAACAACGCCTGGACCACCTTTCTCCGTCTGACCATATTCATCAACAGTTCTCTCAATATAATCCATCTCCAATAATACCTGTCTGTTAGTTATATTGGTAGGACTGCTTGGATCACGTTCATTATCTGTTTCAACATAAATTACTATAATGTCTGTTGACCAATCCTCCCTAACCTCTAACAGTAATTTCTCTTCTTCTGAACCCTGTGGTAAATAAACTTCCATAGCGCCATTTATGTTAGTCATACCAATGCCAATCAACATGAACAGAGTGAATGCTGTCATAATCCCAATTGTAATGGGCGGATAGTCTGTAGTAATTCTAACAAAACTTCTTGCAATAGGACTTATCTCAACGTCATCCATTTCTTCTGGCTCGGGCTTCTTTCTCCTATTTTCTTTTACAGTATGTAATTTCTTTGAAGACTTTTTAGACTTCTTAGAAGGTCTGCCCATTCGCTGCTTCGCCTCGCTCCAACTATCAGATATCTTTTTGCCCCCAATTTCCCCGCGCAAAAGTTCTTGTTGCTCCTTTGCCCTTTTATCAAAGAAACGGTCGATACGACCTCTTATGCCAGAATCTTCATCATCTGAGGACACGCTTTCGATTCGTTACTAAAGAGGTGATAATAAATGGATTCCGACTGCAGCAATCATAAACTTAATAATGAACAAGGAAAGTCTTACAAACGATGAAGTGGAAAATCTGCGTCGCATTGATTCTGGTCGCGGCTATAGCTATTATTGGCTTTGGTAGCCAGCAGGCCGAAGGGGAAACAGACCCTTTCATCGACCAGGTACTATATTCTCGCAATACCTTAGAAGAGATTACTATAGTTCAGAGCGGAAGAGACAACGCAACCTATTATCGATATTTGATCATCGATGATTATTCGGAATCACCAGAAAACTGGTCACAACCTGGATTCAATGATTCCGATTGGGCTATTGGAGCTGCCCCCTTTGGTGACAGACCATACAATGGTGAAGACCCCAATACAGACTGGGATACTTCCGGAAGCTCACCCTATAACGATGATATAATACTCATTAGACATAAATTCCAGATGTCTGGTATCGTTACTGCTGCTCAAATAGATGTGGCCTTTGCAAATTACTGTACTCCTTACCTTAACGGAAATCTAATCTACAGTGAAAGAGGAGGAAATGCACATGGAATGGAATATTGGAATGATGACGGAACTGAATCAATAGCTCCTGAATTTTTCAGTAGTGGGGAAAATGTTCTGGCGGTTTATGGAAGAGATTATGTTTACGGATCTGGCAATCAGAATAGACAGTGGCTTGATCTACAAATTACTGCACAGATTTTCGAAGCAACAAATGAAAGCATAGTACTAGGGGATACAGTACTGGTTGCAATAAGTGGAGGAAACGAAGGTGATAGCAGTGTAGATGATTTTCGCATCAACGTCACTGCAAATAATACGCTTCTGGAAACGTTCTTCTATGAAACTGTACCAGCTTATGGGTATGGCACTTCTTGGTTGCAATGGACTCCTGAAGAAAAAGGACTGAATCAACTAATAGTTGATGTTTCATGCAATTGCGACGATTCAAACACGCTTAACAATAGTAAAATTCTTGAATTAAATGCAATGATCTATTCCTTAGAGGCGACTGTTGAAAATGAATTAGTCGTAATAAATGGAACTATGACTGCCAATATTCCTATTGAGGTAAAGAATAGCGGGGATATGGCCGATAACGTCAGTTTATCACCTTCTGACTCTATGTTCACTAATTGGAATATCGATTTCACGCCCAATAATTTTGTACTAGGGCCAAATGAAACACAGAATGTAGTAATATCTATTGTAATACCTGAAACCTATGATGACGGTTTCTACAATCTGTCTTTTGATGTTGAAAGTAAATATGACTATGTCATTACTCGTAATCTAGTTGAAAGAGGAAGTACGGGTAATGTCGATTGGAAATGGATAAATTCAACAGATGAAGAAGAACTATATGATGACACAAATTGGACAACCTTAAATTTCAATGACACTTCTTGGAACGATGGGAGTACTCCCTTTGGGGATGAAGATTTAGGCGGAATAGACTACAAGACGTACTGGGAAGGGGACAATTACGCTTATTTCAGACATATTGTAGATATCCCCGATATTGGTCTCTATGAAGGTGGTTTCATGAGTATTAATGTAGCAACGAACAACTATGGAGATCATTACGTCAACGGGGTGTATGTCTTTGGAGATATAGACGGGGGTGATGGACATGGAGCCGAATATTGGAATGAAGAATTCCAAGCATACATTAACTATCTAAATCAAGGGGAAAATGTAATTGCAAGCATGGTTTATAATCCTCAGAATGCACAATGGTTTGATCAAGAAATTGTCGTTATTTTCCCACAATCAAATTTATGGAATTACAACACAGAAACATATAATGTGCCAATTTATCTTGATACAACCGCACCAGTCTCTAGAGTAACAGAGCAGGGATTCTACAGAAATAGCTCAACATTCGAAATAGAATGGAAAAGTCTTTCAGATTATGATGATTTAGAAGGATACTACATTTATTATCAAGTTAAGAACGGAAGCTCTTTGGGAGACTGGACTTCATTAGGATACTTTAGTAACAACTCATTTGATTTTACCGGACAAAATGGAATAACCTACCGTTTCAAGTCAATCGCTAAAGATAGTCTAGGAAATTTAGAAGTTAAAGGAACTTATGACACGGAAGTAAGAATTGATTTGGAAAAACCGAAGTCTACCTTGTGGCTAGTTGAAGGAGATCTTCAATTCACAAATCTAGACGGAGTTACAATCAAATGGAAACCTGACAACTCTAGTGATATACTTGGATATCTAATTGAATACAAAGAAGAAAATGATGATTTGTGGATGGATTTTGGTTCATTCACATCTACTGGAGAATATTGGTTCTCCCCAGAAACTGATGGAAAGTATGAGATTAGGTCTAGAACCGTTGACTTTGCAGGTAATCAGGAACAGAAAATACAGAGTGACGTTATCATTACCTTTGATCGTGTGAGTCCAACGATGTCTCTATCTCCAATCACTGAACTAACAGGATCGGGAGAATTACCACTATTTATTGAAAATACTAGTGAGGATCTCAGTCAAATAAACCTAGAAATGTCAAGACTTATTGAAGGGACTGAGGATGTCTTAGTATGGAATAGTATAGATGAAAGTACTCTGGAAGAATGGAGCGATGGTAGTCTCGTACTTTTGAATCTAGTGGATGGATACACATACTATTTCCGAGTTAATCCTGTAGATCTTGCAGGCAATGATAATCCAAATGACCCTTTGCATCTTACATTAATTTGGAATTCCAATTCTTCTAATTCAATCGCCTTACCATCAATGCCTCTGAAACCGGTGATGATTGGAAAAATACGCAACATAGAAGTTACTGTTGATGAAAATATGGATGGAACCTATGAGGTTTCTCTGGAAGAATATACTGGCAATGAACTTAGTGCAATGAAGGCAAACCAATACTGGGTTGATTACACTAATGGACTCATCATATTTGGGGATGGAACTGATGGCTACTTACCAAACGTAAACTCTTCAGTATCAATAAGTTATCACAGTTATGACCTTTCTACTACTATAGATTTAACACCGCCTTCAGCTGTTGAATCACCATCATATGCTATAGAGGAGCGGAACAACGTTACTCTAACGTGGAAAAAGCCTGAAGATGCAACCAGTTTCATAATTGAGAATCGAAAGAATTTCAGTAGTCAATGGATGGAAATCGATAACATAGAGGCTGGAACCACAGAATATCGAATATCCAACCTCAGTGCTGGATTACATTACTACAGGATTATTTCCGTCGATAGGATGGGATACAGGAACATAAACATGGAAGGGGAAATGATAGAAATATTCATCGAAGCTGAAGTTGTAGCTGATAAAGTTGATGAGACTAGAAATGATTTGCCAATCGAATTATACGCAATCGCAGGCATCCTTGTAACTGTTGCTGCTACCTCTGCATTTTATCTTATAGGTCGACCTAATGTTATTCATGAGGGGGATACTGACTCTACAGTTCTAGTGCAGGCCGAAGCCGTAGACAATGATGATAAAGCTGAAATTGAAAACGATTTTGGAATAAAAACTGGGAGTGAATTTTCTAGGAGAGTTGAATTCATCTGCATAAAAGGGTGTCAAAGAGATTTCTTTGCTTTATCAGATGCAAAAGAAGAAGAGATAATGTGCCCGCACTGTGGAATGATTGGCGATTCACCACTGTAATAACCGGCAAGTAAGCTTTAATCACTGGGCTAATGACCATTCATGGGCAGTTCAGAAGCACCCGGTTTTTATAAGAAAAAACCATCTGAAAGATTAGAATTTGTTAAGAATTTTGCAAAGTTATCAGAGGATGAGACCAAAGCAATAAGTCACTATGGAGCATTAGGAGAGGATACTGCAAATCGTATGATTGAAAATGTGGTCGGTACTTTCCCAATGCCTTTGGGGATTGCTGCTAATTTCATGGTAAATGGTAAGGATTACATGGTTCCAATGGCTCTAGAAGAACCATCTGTTGTTGCTGCTGCTACTCATATGGCAAAAGGTACGCGCGATACAGGTGGAATTCAATCTGAGTCAGATGATCCTATAATGATTGGGCAAATTCAATTGGTCAACCTTAAGGATCCTTTCCAAGCAAAAGAAAAGATACTAGCTAAAAGTGATGAAATTGTTGAATTGGCAAATGAACAAGATCCGATTCTAGTAAAATTTGGAGGTGGCTGTAAAGGTATAGAAGTCAGAGTACTAGATTCAGACACTGGACCAATGGTGATAACACACATTCTTGTAGATTGTAGAGATGCAATGGGTGCAAATGCAGTCAATACTATGGCTGAAGCGGTAGCTCCTAGACTCGAAACCATAACCGGAGGAAGAGTTTACCTCCGAATAATATCAAATTTAGCTATTTATCGTAAAACTAGAGCAAGCGCAGTATGGCCAGCTGAATTCCTTGGAGGTGAAGAAGTAGTTAATGGAATAATAGAGGCTTTTGCATTCGCTTGTGCAGATCCTTTTAGGGTTGCAACACACAATAAAGGAATCATGAATGGGATTGATCCAGTAGTAATAGCAACAGGTAATGACTGGAGAGCTATTGAAGCAGGAGCACACACTTACGGGCAATGGAAAGAAGGACATTCATCTTTCACAAATTGGGAAAAGACTGATGAAGGAGATCTCAAAGGAACTATTGAGATACCTATGGCTGTTGGCCTTGTAGGTGGGGCAACAGCTACACATCCCACTGCAAAAGCTTGCGTTAAGATCCTAGACTTGCAAATCCCTGGTGGTGCTGAAGTTCTTTCACAGGTAATTTGTTCAGTTGGGCTCTGCCAAAATCTAGGGGCACTTAGGGCCTTGGCATCAGAAGGAATCCAAAGGGGGCACATGGGATTACACGCAAGAAATCTAGCTGTCCAAGCCGGAGCTAAAAAAGATGAGATTGATGAGCTTGCGGAAATGTTGAAGAGATCTGGTAAAGTAAGGGCTGACATGGCTGAAAAATTCCTTAATGAAATCAGAGAAAAGAAATGAGTATACTGTCTGATGAGGCGATACTTTCAGCAATAGACTTAGGTGAGCTAGAGATAGACCCATTCAACTCTGACAACCTCACCCCTAATGGTTATGATCTTACCATATCTGAGGTAGAAATACCTAATGACGATAAAATAAACAAAGGAGAAATGATTATCTCACCGGGAACTAGATTTGCTGTTTCAACTAAGGAGAGGATTGCATGTGGAGCTAACCTTTGTGCTCAATTGTGGTTAAGAACTAGTTGGGCAAGGAAAGGTATAGCATGCAGCTTTGGGAAAATAGATTCTGGTTTTGATGGAACCCTTACACTTTTAGGATTTAATTCCGGAAATGAGGATGTCTCAATAAACGTTGGTGAGACTTTTGCCCAAGTAGTATTCGAGATGCTATCTGGCCCTGCAAGATCTCTATACTCAGAGAGAAGTGGGAATTATCAAAACCAGAAAGGAGTTACTTGGTCGAAATAATATATTCTACTAATTCAACAAAACCCTCGGAGCCATCATTCTGAGTCACATAAATTGGGTGATGTTGCATTATATCTAGATACTTCATAACTGAATTGACCCCAACTGACAAATCGAAATATCCGAACATTGGAGAATCATTAGGAGAATCTCCCACGTATACTGCTGATTCTTTTTTCAAGCCGAAATCCTCCAGAACTCTAAGAGACATATTTTCTTTATTATAATCACCGAACCAAATATTTACATGAATATTAGACATCTCAGCTCTTGCCCCTTTATCTCTACAGTATTTTACAATCTGTAGTGATGTCTCCATTGAAACTTCAGATTCTTCTGCTATATCGATTGCTAAATCCCATAATCGAAATTGTTGGTCTGAAGCTAATTTAATATCTGGAAATCGTGACTGAAGTTCCTGAAATAACAAATCAAGGCGATTACGATATTCAGAATGTTTCTCCGAATCGTGAAAACTCATCCGATGAATACAATCTTCTTTCTTAGAGTACGAGAATGCGCCATTCTCACCAACAACAGAGTCCACTGGCCACCATCTTGCAATAAGATCACACCAACCCGCAGGTCTTCCTGTAACAGCTATTGTCTTAATTCCGTAATCTCTGATTTTCTCCAGAGATAAAAAGGCTCTTGAACTAAGAGCGCGGCCTGTAATGAACGTCCCATCTAAATCAAAAAAAAGGCAAGATACATTTCGTGCCTTTTCCACAGGCATCCTTTTCAATGGAAGCATAGGGAAAACTAAAACCTACTTTTATATACGCTTCGTCAATTTATGTAGTCCGAAAAAGAGGTAAAGATGCCATCATTGTACGGAGCAGTCAAAAGCAAAACTGGAGAGATGTTCCAAGATAGTCTGGACTATTGTAAAGGAGCGCTTCAATCCGTATCAAGATCATTTGCACTCACAATACCTCTGGTTGAGGAAAATATTCTTGCGCCTATTATGGTAGGTTATCTCGAGGCGAGAATCCTAGATACTTTTGAAGATGACATAGGTAAAAGAGAAATTAGTCTTGAAGAAAGAATAAAATCGATGAATATACTGATGGAGATTCTAGAAAGCCCTGATAGTAAATCTGCGAAAATAAAGGCGAAAGAACTTGCAGATTCTGCGGATGAACTGGTCTTGAACCCTAACTATCGAGACTTGGTAAAGAATATGGAAAGGGTTCTGACCGTACACAGTAGTTTCGATGAAAGAACCAAAGAATGTATGGTCCGATGGTTAAAGGAAATGAACTTTGGTATGCAAAAATTCTTGAAACAAGAGGTTTATTCCTTTCAAGATTTGAATGAATATTGCTATTATGTTGCAGGTACTCCATCGGGATTCTTAACTGAACTCATAAGAACGCGTTCAAAGGATATAAGTGAAGAAAGCGCTAAGATACTCAGTGACAATGAGAGAGACTTCGGTTTATTCTTACAAAAAGTCAATATCATTAGGGATTTTAGAGAAGATATTCTTGATAATGAGAAGATATTTTGGCCTGGATTCTTATTCGAAAAACACAATTTACGACCTGAGGATTTACTAAAACCTGAGAATGAGGAAAAATGTATGGAAATGTTAGACGCAATGATTGACAATGCCAGTCTACACATAGAACCTGTGAAAGCATACTTGAATGCTATACCTGAGGAATACGCTGGTTTCAGAGCTGGAGCCGCGGTTAACTTTGCAATGGGTGTGGCCACGCTTCAATCTATGAGAAACAACACGGAAGTTTTCTTTGGGGACAAACCTGTGAAAATATCTCACGAGGCCAGAGATAGTATATTGATGGATCCATTGGCTTTCGTTTCAGGTTGAACTTTAATATCCCAATGAATATTAACTGAATATGTCTCGGATACACCTATTTGCATTAGGAATATTGCTCTTAGGGATAGGAATATCTGGTAGCAGTGAGGCTGCGCCCACAACTGGAACTATACAGGTGGCATTCATACTTTCCCAATTTGAAGACCAAGAGTATCAAAGTGAACACGATCAGGACTATTTTGAGGATCTAGCCTTTGGTGAAACTAATTCAATGTGGGATTATTTTGATGAAGTTTCTAGAGGGGCTCTAAATATTGAAGGTGATGTATTTGGACCATACACTCTGGATGGAGATGCTGCAGAATATTCAAGTGGAACTGACTTCGTGAGAGATAGTGTAGAAATTGCAGACGATGACATATACTATCCTGATTTTGATGCTGTTGTTGCAATTCATTCTGGACCAGGGGGAGAATCTACTGGTGATAGTGATGATATTTGGTCAGCACACTGGCCAAGCATTACGATTAATACTGATGATGAAGACGAAAATGGTGATGACTATGTTGTTAGAAGAATAACTCAAGCACCCGAATATCAAAACTCGAATGGAGAGAGAAACCCCTTAGGTGTATGGGCCCATGAATTCGGGCATGAATTGGGGCTTCCAGATCTATATGACACAGATGGTAGTTCTGAAGGAATTGGGCATTGGGGAGTGATGGCATCAGGTTCGTGGACTAACCATGGAGAAACTCCTGCATATTTCAGTGCTTGGTGTAGATACTGGTTAGGTTGGATAGATCCAGTTTTGATAACTGACGATATTACCAATCTTGTACTTCAACCTATAGAGGATGGGGGAGATGTTTACATGCTCCCCATACCAGGAAATTGGTCTGAATCAAATGAATATTTTTTGCTAGAGAATAGACAAA
>CAYFGG010000002.1:11115-25372 GCA_964342795.1 uncultured archaeon
ATACCAGGAAATTGGTCTGAATCAAATGAATATTTTTTGCTAGAGAATAGACAAAAAATGAAATACGATTCATATCTTCCTGGTGAAGGACTATTAATTTGGCATATAGACGAGGATGTGATTAATTCTAAATGGAATTCAAATAGTGTAAATAACGATGAAGAGCACAAAGGAGTAGACCTAGAAGAAGCTGATGGCCAGGATGACTTAGACAATAATGCTAATAGAGGAGATAGCGGAGACCCATATGATTCAGGATCATTCACAAAAGACACTTATCCAGATTCACTTGCTTACAATGGAACGGAATCTGGATGGAAAATAGAGAACATTGAAATTGACGGAGATAATATTATTGTTGATATCAGCTTTTTGTCTAAACCTCATGCAGTCGCTGACGCAGATGAAGCAGTAATAGCAGAGGGTTTTGAATTACAATTTTACGGTAATGAATCATGGGATGAAGATGGAAGTATAGTTAGTTACACTTGGGACTTTGGAGACGGAGAATATGCATACATTGACAATCCTGTACACATTTTTACAGAGAATGGATCCTATGATGTTACACTAACTGTATGCGACAACACTGATTTATGTGATTCAGTTATCCTTAACATATTTGTCAATAAGCCACCAATAGCTGTGGTAGAAATATCGGAAATGGTAATTCTGCTGGGAGATGTCATTACCTTTGATGCATCAGAATCCTATGATATAGATGGTGAAGTAGAATTCTACTATTGGAACTTTGACGATGGATTCACCTCGAATCAAGCAACAACAGATCATGAATTTAGAAATTCTGGATTTTACAACGTTTCTGTTAAAATCATAGATGATCTAAATGATATCACAACTGTATATTATTTGATAGAAGTGATAAACAGGCTACCTATAGTTGAATTTACATTTAATCCTGAAGATGGGGATACAAGAACCATATTCAGTTTCACAGATCAATCATACGATAATGATGGTGATGTAGAAGAATGGAAATGGGACTTTGGTGATTCTGAAATTAGCGAAGAACAAAACCCAGAACATCGCTTTGCTCTGCCTGGGACCTATACTGTGACTCTGACTGTATATGATGATCAAGGGGGAGAAAACTCAACTAGTAGAACCATAAGTGTAGTCAACTCACCTCCTGATCCAGATATCTTCATATATGAAGGTATAAAAGAAGGTGAAAACCAGTGGGCTGTTCCAGCGGATAGAATCCTCAAATTATATGGAAATGAGTCAACGGATACTGAAAATGATGAATTATTTTTCTCTTGGACTTATGCTGAGGAAAACTTTGATGGAGAAATCTTTGAAACGAACTTGCAGGTTGGTTTGCATGATATTCAACTGAATGTTCTAGATCAGAGAGGAGATTCCACAATGGAAACTTTTAGTCTTAATGCCAAAAGTGTTCCGATTCTGTCACTTCCACAATCTGAGATTGATATTTTAACCAATCAAGAATTTACATTCTATAGCAGTACGGAATGGGGAGAGATTGAGCTTTACAGATGGAATATAAATGGTGATAATGTGGTTGAAACAGTCGAATCATCAACCATTTTTTCTTCAGATAGTGTTGGTGATTACTTTGTTAGCGTAATGGGAAAGCATGCTGAAACAAAACTTTGGACGGAAGAATTCATTGTCCAAATAACTGTCTATGAATCTCCTGTAGCCAGTTTTAACTTTACTGGAATAATAAATGAAGGCGATTGGGTAAACTTTGATGGTAGAGCCTCTGAAGGACTTGGACTTCAATACGAATGGATATTGGATGGTGTTTTGCTATCAGGGGATGAAGAAGAAATAACTGCTTTGATTGATAGCGGAGGAACGCACACTATGGGTCTTAGAGTAATTCAAACCCCTGTTGGAGAGAATTATCTCGAAAAAGAATTTTATACAGATTACAAGCCATGGGGGATTCTCAGCACATATCCCTCAAACCCAAGATATGGTGAGGATTTCGAAGTGAATTTGTATGCCTATGATGAAGAAGGAGAAGCTTCTATCGAATTCTTGAAGATAACTGTCTACGACTTTGACGGGAACAATAGAGCTGAATTGCTGTATGAGAATCAGGGATCGAACTTCAACGTTGTTTTTGCAATGGAATATACGGGAAACATGGTTTTAGAGTACAAACTAATCGATGAAATGAATAATACTGGCGTTAATAGCAGCCAAGTTGAAGTTCTAGGTTGGGCTGATGTATTTGTAGAATCACTTGAGATAAGTGGGAAAAGAGAAAAAGGAAAAACTCAGACAGTGACATTTGTACTCTCAAATTATAATGAAACATATCAAACTGTAATATACAATGGAGATATGGCAAAAGGTCATGTTGAGCTCCTAATTGATTCTGAAATTGTAAGTAGTTGGGATTATGAAATAGCACCAGAAGGAAAAAAGAATTTTGAATACAAGTGGGTAGCTACTTCTGGACGACATGACTTTGAAGTTGTAGCACATGTAGTAGATGGGGAAGAAATAACTAATAACAATAATCTCACTAATTCAATAAGGATTGAAGTTGAAACTAGTACAGGTCTGTTGTCAAACCTCAGCTTTGGGATTATCTTGTCCTCCATGATATTTGTATCTTACTTTAGTCGTCGGAAGGCTAATTAACCACAATTATACTATTAGGCCATGGTAGGCAATACTCCACAAATGCGTAGAATACCTGATGAACAATTTTTCGACCTCAGAAACTGGAGTGCTGATAAGGCTGAGGATTATGGAGAAAGTGCATCAATGACTGTGCATACTATGATGCTAAGTAAAGCCGAGCAAGTAAATCAGATAACTACAGAATTGCATGATGGGAATATGATAATAATAGATTTTACACCACTTACCTCTGACAAAGAAACTCTGCATAAGATTCTAGCTGAACTAGAAAGAGCCGTAGCGGACGTTGATGGCGATCTCGTAGGAGTCAGTCAGAAGTGGATTGTTGTTGCTCCAAAAGATGTTAGAATTTCTAGAACTAAACTAACTCTTTGAAAATTATATCCTATGAATGTTTTAGTTATTGGTGGAGGAATGATAGGTTCACTCATAGCAGAGGAGCTATCATACGATTACAATGTTTCTGTTGTAGATAATAACAATGAAAGGTTAGACAATATAAAAACTCGAAACCAAAAAATTCAATGCATTAATCTTGATATAAGAAAAGGCGACGTAATTCCCTTAATCAGAAATAAAGACCTAACAATTAACTGTCTTCCAGGTTTTATGGGATTTGAAATGCTGGAGAAGATAATTGAAAGCAAGGTTTCCTGTGTTGATATTTCCTTTATGCCTGAGAACATCATGGACCTCTCAGAAATGGCAATGAATAATGGTTGTATTGTCATACCTGATGCTGGTGTTGCCCCTGGTCTTAGTAATCTGATATCTGGGAACTTAGTAGCTAACAATGATATTAGAGAAATACAGATAATGGTAGGAGGACTTCCAAAAGAAAAGATTCCCCCATGGAATTACAAGGCACCCTTTTCCCCAATAGATGTAATTGAAGAGTACACAAGAGAGGCAAGAAAACGAGTAAATGGTAAGCAAGAAATCAAACCCGCTTTATCTGAGAAATTTCTTCTTGATGTAGAGGGAATCGGGGAGCTAGAGGCATTCTTGACAGATGGCTTGAGAACTCTCATGGATGATAAAGGAATCTTATCAGATGTTCCAAATTTAGCAGAGTATACGATAAGGTATCCAGGGCATTGTGACCTAGTGAAAAAAATGTTTAAAGAAGGAAAATTCTCGGAATCAAATATTGACGCAACGTGTAAAGAGCTGTTTGAATTATGGAAGTTAAATGAAGATGAGGAGGAATTCACCTTCATGCTTATTATAGCTACAAAGAACGATGGTAAGGAGATAAGTTACACTGTTTTCGATGAATATACAAACGGGTGGAGCAGTATGTCTAGAACTACTGGCCTTACTGCCTGTGCACTAGCTAGAATTGTCTTGGAAGATAGAATAGAGGGTAATGGAGTGATTCCTCCCGAAAACATAGGCACTGAGAGAAGACTGTATGATTTTGTGTTAAAATACCTGAAAGAAAAGGGAATCTCTATAGAATCTCATAGCTAGAACTTCTTCCAACCGACTGCTACCGCTGCAAGAGCTAAGAAAGCACCTATTCTGAATACTGCTTGATAGTCAAAATATAGTAACAATTCCCCAACCAGAATGCTACCAAAGCCACTACCTAAGAGACTGAATGAAGATAACAAACCCATAGTTCTCGCACGCAGTTGATAGGGAACAACATCTGCTACAATAGAACGTGCCCCGAGGAAATAGGTCATGTATATCGGGATTACAAAGGCAAAAGTTATGAGATATATATTTTGAGTCGTTGAATAGATAGTCATCGATATAAAAACAAACATACATGCTATTCTGATAGCAAATTCACGAGGATAATTATCGACTAATTTACCTGCGTATGGAGCGACTAAAGCATGCACTACTCCACTTAGAAGAACTATTACTCCCATCCCATAACTCGATCCAGTTATCTCAGTAAGATATATGGGTGAAAAACTAAGGAAAAACATGTAACCTGTAAACAATATAAATGTTGTAGCGAAGAGTCGTGACAAACGCCAGAAATAAGGAGCAAAGGCTAGTTCTTCCTCTTCCCTTTTGACTGAGCGCTCAGTAGCTCCCATATATCCAACTACTGCAAAGATACCCAGTGATGCTGTAAGTAAAAATGAGAGTACGACTGTAGGATGAGCCGAGCCATAATTTTCTGAGAGAACAAGAAAACCACCAATGAAAGCACCTGCTCCCCAACCAAATCCTAACGCCGCCTCCAACCTCCCCATTAAAGTGGCCCTTGCTTTGGGATCAAGTTCAGAGAATAGGGTCGCGATCTGAACCATACCTCCCAAAAAGAAAGATTGTATCGTACGAACAATAATCAAACCATTAGGCCCCAACCATGGAAGAGGAATATACAATAAAGCTGAAACAATAGAGCAAAGAACCACCACTTCTCTTCTATTTTTCCAACGGTCTGCAATGATTCCCCAGAATGTTGAACCTGCAACAAGAGCAAAATTGGGTAGGCCCACTACTAGGCCTAGTACTCGGAAATCCCCTAAGGCCTTAGCTTGCATTCTGACAATAGTAAACGCCAGACCTTGTGTTATGTTGTAGCATAATGCACCAAATAAAGCTAAATTTATCTTATTCTGCACATATTGGCAAAGGTCTCGCTATTTAGCAGAGTAGTGCATCTTTTTGACAGGCTATCTATAGAACCTCAGAGGACACATGCAAAATTTGATTGTCATAAAGTTTGGAGGTTCTTTAATAACTGAGAAAACTAGCAGTACCCCTAAAGCAAAACTGGAAGCAATTGAACAAATTGCCAAGACGCTCAGGGGGACTGCGAAAAATGTTATCATAGTACATGGTGCAGGCTCTTATGGACATCCTATTGCTAAGAGATACAGTCTTTCAGGAGGGGTGAGCGATGACCCTAAACAAAAAGAAGCAATTGAAGAGACTAGAAAACAAGTTCATGAGTTAAATGAACTACTTTGTTCTAAACTTGAGGGATTTGGTGTCCAAACTAAAACAATAATCCCTTCAAAAACAATGAAGACAAGAGGACCTAATAAAATAGAAAATTTTCCAGTAGAACAATTCAATTCAGCTCTAGAAGAAAAGAAAATACCTGTAACCTATGGAGATGTGACGGATGATCTGTCTAAGGGGGTGACTATACTGAGTGGGGACGTAATAATGATGGAACTTGCAAAGATATACAATCCACATCTCACTATATTTGTCATGGACTATCCAGGCGTTCTGGAAGGAGATCCTAAAAGTCCGGAATCGAAAGTCATACCACTAGTAGACTCGAACATTAGAGAATCTGTAAGAAGATCCTATAGAAAAGGCGATGGAACTGATGTTACGGGAGGACTAGTAGGAAAGTTAGATTGTGCAGCTGAAATATCAAAACATAGTGAATGTTGGATAACTGATTTAGAAAACTTAGGTAAATGTTTAAGTGGGAGGCCAACCGGAAGCAGGGTGATATCCTGAGAAAGGATGAACTAGGAAAACTTTTCCTGACATTGATTAATAATGAGTTAAATATAGAGTATGCGAGTGAAAAATCCGGTCTTAGTATTGAGAAAGTAGCAACTCTAATTTCAAATCCAGAATCTGAATTATTTTTTGAAAAAAAAGGTGATGTAGAAATAACACTCTGTTGCAGGTATGAATGGATATCTGATAGTATATCAAAGAAAGTGGGGCTTAGAGATGGAGAAAAAGAAATCCTAGCAAATATATTGTCGACTAAATTTCCAAAACATGCGGCAAATTATTGGGCTGAAGACGGAATCATAAGCAGAGATTTAGAAGCAAGAGATATTGAAGAATGGATAGAAAATGAAATATGTTTCCTCGCAGGATTTGCCGTGTGGTTTCGAGAGAAAGAGAAGGATGGAGAAGTAGATTTGTCTTCACTTGTATCTGAAGCATTGGGAAAGGAGGTAAGTGTTGAGGGACAGATTGACTTTGATAGAAAACGTATAGAGTTGTTGTCTGAATTGCCAAGTAATGCACTAAACTTGATAAAAGAAATGAATCCTGCAGGTAAAGTAGCATACCGTAGTATGGATATGGCAGTTATTCAAGGACTTTCAGAAGGAAATAGTGAGTTAGCAAATGAGATGAAACAAAGAACACAGAGTTGGCAAAAACCATGGTGGAAATTCTGGTGATTAAATATATGATAATCCCGTCTGAACAAAAATAAGGGCAAAACCAACCAAAATTAGGGCTAAGATTTTCAATATCAAAAGATAAGTTTGACTAGATAAGAAAGTCTTAGAACGCTCAACTATGATTGCAGTTATAGTTTTACAGAATATGAATACAAGAAAGAATGAAAATATGAAAACAAGAGGTAACCAAGTTTCTACTTCAAAGGCTTTTACTAAGAATGGTGATCCAACTAGAGTCCAATAAATATATGGATTAGGATTCAGAAGATTGGTTATGATTCCTTTGTAAAGTGATGAATTGTCGGTATTAGCATCTGATATGTTAACACCAGATATAGTATAGGTCTCGTATGCCATATAAGAAAGGAAACCTGCACCTGCGAAAGAAATGATTGCAAATAATTGATTGTTATTGCTTAATGTAGAAACTACCAAAGCGCAAAACAGGATTATAGGCCCATCAGTTATTAGGGGTGCTAAAGTTACTTTGAAGCCTGCGCGCCAATCTTTCTTCAAGGTCTCAGTTATTACTAATGTTTGAAGAGGGCCAGGCTTGAATCCTTCTACTGCGCCAAGCAAAAGACCTGCCAGAAGCAAGGACTCAAACATCAAATTAGTCTTTAGCTACTTGAGTACCAGGCTTGAAAAGTTCATCCGTTTCTGGATCTCTTTGCTGAGGATTATGTCTTCTAGACAAATCCCCGTTCATATCAATAAAATAGAGATATCCTTCCTCTCTTTTGACTTTAGACTCAGAAACAACTGTCTTTTGACCGCCTTTATGCTTCCAAACTGTGCCATCTGATTCAACAAAATATAAGAATCCATCGGGCTTAGGCAATCCCAGTTTCTTAATGACCTCAGCCATTATGCCTGATCCACCATGATTCTGCACGGTGTCGGTAGTTTATGGGATGACTTTCTAAGTGCTTCTTTGGCTTCTAAAAGAAACTCGTCCGTCGTACGTAAAGTCATCAACTTCTGACCTGGCTTCACTCTTGCAGCAGTACCAACTGTCTTACCAAAAGATTGGCGCATCCCCATTGAAACTCTGTCCGCACCTGCTCCTTGAGCTATCTTGTTATGTCTAAGAACGTGATGTGGATAAACTCGGACCTTCAGATGATAACCCTCTCTTCCTGCATGAGTCTGAATGTATCTGTTGGCTGTAACTCTAGCTGATTCGAGTGCATTATGTCTAACAAGACATTCCTCTTGAGCAGATAGAGTAACCTCTACTTTGAAATCAGATGATGGAGAACCTACATCGAACTGAGTTATTCTACTGGCAGGAACACCGCCAATGTACTCCTTTCGAGTGTATGCTTTTTTCTTCCCCCTGAACATGTGGGCCGGGTTTTTCTTGGCCATTCTATAACCTACTTCTGGCGCCAGATTGTGTTCTATTTAAATCTTTACATAACTGTGATTTCACACCTTAGCATATTAAACCCCAATCTTTGTGAGATTAACAATGAACATCCATGAATATCAGGCGAAGGCTCTCTTCAAACAATACGGAGTCGCAATTTTAGATGGTATTCTAGCCGAAAATGCAGATGAAGCTGCAAATGCTTGTAAAGAACTAGGGGGCAAGATATGGGTTGTAAAAGCACAGGTCCATGCAGGGGGAAGGGGGAAAGGTGGAGGAATAATCCTTTGCAGATCTGTGGATGAAGTGTACGAGGCTGCGGATAACCTAATTGGATCTAACTTAGTAACACCACAAACAACCAAAGAAGGGGTTTCTGTAAATAAGGTATATGTTGAGGAAGGATGTAACATATCTAAAGAATTCTATCTTGGAATAGTGCTAGATAGAGAAAAAGAAATGCCCGTATTAATGGCATCTAAAGAGGGTGGTATTGAGATTGAAGAAGTTGCTTCCAAGAATCCTGAAAAGATACTAAAGGCACACGTTGACCCTATCACCGGACTTGGTGACTGGCAAGCAAGAGAGATTGCATTTGGATTAGGTTTAGAAGGGAAGCAAATAAAGTCATTTATGGGATTTATGAAAAATCTATATCGATTATTTGTTGATTTGGATTGCTCTATTGTGGAAATTAATCCACTAGTTGTAACTAATGATGATGATATTATTGCTTTAGATGCGAAAATTAATTTTGATAGTTCAGCCCTATTCAGACATCCTGAAATAGAAGAACTTAGAGATATTGCTGAAGAAGAACCATTAGAACTCAGAGCTACTGAAGTTGGGTTGAATTACATCAAACTTGATGGAGATATTGGTTGTATGGTCAATGGTGCTGGACTTGCGATGGCCACAATGGACATAATCAAGCTCCACGGAGGTGAACCTGCAAACTTCTTAGATGTTGGTGGAGGAGCGGATTCAGAACAGGTTGCTGAAGGTTTCAGGATAATACTTTCTGATAAAGGTGTTAAGGCTATTTTTGTAAATATATTCGGGGGAATAATGAGATGCGATTTTATCGCTGAAGGAATAATAACTGCAGCCAAAGAAATTGAGATTGGAGTACCCTTAATTGTAAGGTTAGCAGGAACAAATGTTGAATTGGGCAAAAAGATGCTTGCTGAGTCAGGATTAGACATCATCGCAGCGACAGACATGAATGATGGGGCAATCAAAGCAATTGAAGCAATGGGTGATAGCAAATGAGTATTTGGCTTGACTCCAATAGCAAAGTTGTGGTTCAGGGGATAACTGGCAGAAACGGACAATTCCATACTGAACAAATGCTTGATTATGGCACAAATGTAGTAGGGGGTGTAACTCCTGGAAAAGGGGGACAGAGAACCTTAGACTTGCCTATATGGGATACAATGAATGAGGCCGTAGATAATGGGGCAAACGTTTCTTGCATATTCGTTCCGCCAGCGTTTGCTGCAGATGCAATAATGGAAGCCGCAGATTCTCAATTAGATTTAATAGTTGCAATAACTGAAGGAATACCTGCACTCGATATGGTTAAGGTAAAAAAATATATTGATAGTAAGGAAACAAGACTTATTGGTCCGAATTGCCCTGGTGTAATCACTCCTGGCAAATCAAAGGTAGGTATAATGCCAGGTCACATACATAGAAGAGGAGACGTGGGGATCATATCTCGTTCAGGTACTTTGACATACGAGGCTGTTAATCAAGTAACTGAAAAAGGGCTAGGACAATCAACTTGTGTAGGGATTGGAGGAGATCCTGTCAATGGTACTAATTTTATAGATTGTCTAGAGGCCTTTGAAAACGATAAAGACACAAAATCAATAATAATGATTGGAGAGATCGGAGGGAGTGCTGAGGAAAGAGCGGCACAATACGCTAAAGAATATGTATCAAAACCTATTGTTGGATTCATAGCTGGAAGGACTGCCCCACCTGGAAAGAGAATGGGTCATGCAGGGGCAATTATATCTGGTGGAAAAGGAACTGCCAAAGAAAAGATGAAAGCTATGAAGAACGCAGGAATCCACGTAACTGAAAATCCCTCAGAACTTGGGAAAACGTTAGAAGAGATACTATAAATCATAAACTTTATATAGAAGTTCTTGAGAAACAAGCTATGCATTGCCTTGGCAAAGTATCACATCTTGACTCCAGAAATCTGGCCATAGTGGTCGCTGACGACAAAGTGTCAAAGAACACTAAAGTCTTCGACTCCGAAAATAAGCATGTTGGTAGAGTCGTAAATATATTTGGCCCTGTGAGTCAACCCTATCTTGCTATTGCAGCTAAGAAAGGAACTAGAATAACTCGCCTAGTAGGAAGGGAGGTATATAGAAAATGAGCATCAAATGTCCTGACTGTAGTAGTGATAACATAAAAGATGAAGGGGATGGCATAATGTCGTGCAAAAGCTGTGATCTAATTTTTGATGCAGGACCTCAATGGATAAGATACAATCCGGGAAATAGCATACCAAGCAAATCCGAATTGATGAATAATCAGGCACTGCCATCTAAAACAATATTAAAGTGGCAAGAAGGAACACGCTCAGGCGATTTAGGAAGTAAAAGCATCCTATTAGCATCAGAAGAAATTGAAAGAATAGCGAATGAAATCCGAGTTACTGATTCCATAAAGGAATCTGCACTAGAGATTTTCTCTAGTTCATCAAAAGCAGGTATCGTAAGAGGAAGAAAGAGTGGAAAAGTAGCTGCTGCTGCTGTTTACACTGCTTGTAGAATGGCGAATGTTCCAAGGACTTTAGATGAAATATCTGATAATACTAACATAAATCGAAATGAATTAAGCAGATTGCATAAACTGATAACTCGGAAACTTAAACTTAAGATACATGCTGCGAGCACAGCAAATTTTTTGCCAAGGTTCTCACACAAACTGGCTATACCTGATGATGTTGAAAAAGAAGCGGAGAAAATTATTATCACTATAGAAAAAAGTGATTATAGGCAAGGAATTTCACCAGCTGCCTTGCTGGGTTCTGCCTTGTATATAGCTTGTAAGAAAAACAAAATCAGAAGAAGCCAATCAGAAATAGCAAAGGCTGTAGGGACTTCTGAAGTTACATTGAGAAATAGAGCCAAGGAAATATTATCGATAATCAGTTCTAAATAAAATAAAAATAATTCTCAGGAAGTTCTAATTCGATAGCAAACATTGGATCTGTATTAGGGTCCGTGCTATCATGATAAGCAACCACCACTCCACCATCAGGAAGAATAGCCATTGAGGAGAAATCAAACCGAACGTCATTTCCTGCACCTGAAGTTGCATCCAAATCACCAAGACCGATTATGGTTATAGAATCAGCTTTCATGTCCTCTCTATACTCTCTTATATGAAATACCAAATCAACATCACTCGCAGTTCCATTGTTTTCAGTCTGAACTCTAACCGAAAGAACGGCCAAATCTAGATTACCATCGGCTTGGAAATCCCACTCAAAGGTGTTATCTGAAACAGATAATGATGCGGGCCATTTGTGTGTATAATTCGTCCAATTATAGCCCCCATCATAGCTAACTCTATGAGTAAGGTTAAAGGTTCCATCACAACCTTTTGCCCCTGGATCTGATTCATTACAAGAGACACTGTGTATCGCTCCTGAACTATCAATAACTAAATTGCGAGACGGCAAAAGTTTTCCGCCTGGGAGTGTATGTTTGTGCCATTCTAAATTAGTATCTAAGAACAGATTGCTGCCATCGCTGTACCATCTAGGAAAAAGTAAACCACCTGATGGAATTGGAGATGCGCGCATCTCTCTGTGTGGTTGCATATAGTCCCATTCAGGACCTAAATCTTCAAAATATAAATCAAATTCTATATCTGCCGGACCTGAATTACCACTATCAGGAATCTGAATAGGGCGATAATTTAGACCATCTACACTTATCTGATAACCTTGCTCATTGTAGCTCCAAAAATTTGATACGACAACACTAGCCCATGGACAATTTGATGAACATTTATTGGTAGCATACTCAGCAGGAGGGTTAATCGGACCAACGACTGGAACCTGCCAAGAGCGATCATAGAATGGCTCTTTGTCAACAGAATTCCAACACCACTCCCAATCTATTTCAGTAGGGCTTGTTTTCTTACCTAGAATTGCATAGAACTGATCTACTCCATCTATACTGGGGTATGGAAACCAAGTCATCGCTAGAATATCACCATTAGGTGCCTGAATAATAGAACCCTCACCTAATCCTGGATCAAGTGTTGGATCAAATTGACCTTCTTCACAACCTAAATCGGTATTTATTGCAGGAGGGACCCATTCATTCCAAGTTAATCCCCTGTCATCACTCCACCAAGGCCATTCTCCACCTAGATTATAGATTATACCGTCCTGATCTGTGGCAAGGTAATGTTCACAGCAATTACCTCCGTAATTATGCTCATTAGAACCTCCTATATCCTCTGTACCGTAAACGGCCCAGAGTCTTTCTGTAGAAACTTCCATTGAAGCTGGATTGATAACTGAAAAATTGCGTATAGGCTCCAGTGAATAAGGAAATCTAGACAAGTCTTCTTCAGATACGACAAGTCTAGTCACTTCTAAATCAGATTCTTCTATTTGAGTGCGATTATCTTCAGGGGTCAGGCAACCCATGAATGAAACGCTCAGAACCATGACTACTAGGCAAATACTAGACTTCATCATTGTATTATGTTTACACTACCTAAAATAGTTTGTTGAACCCCGCCAACCTGTATAAATCACCCTCTTTCTATCTTTAGTCAATGGCACCAGTTGATGCTGAAAAAAGTGAGGAACGTGCCTGCACTATACCTGGGGATTATGGGATATTCCCTACCACTAGAACTGATAACTGGTGGGTACAACCACTACTCGTATTCTTAGGTCTAAGCACCGCGCTTGTTTACATGACGTGGGCAGCTTTCCAAGGCACTAACTACTACTATGATGTTGGAGGAACAAACTATCTTTCTCCGCTTTATTCTCCAGAATTATTCGGTGAAAGTGGACACGCATGGTTTGGCGACAAACCTAGTTTCTGGCCTGATGAAGTACTTGGTATTGCTGTGCCATGGTCTCCTGCATTTCTTATTTTGTGGGCGCCTGCAGGATTTAGAGTTACCTGTTATTATTACAGAGGAAGTTACTACAAGGCATTCTGGGCTGATCCTCCTGCCTGTGCAGTAGGGGAACCAAGAGACAGTTATTGGGGTGAAAATTCAATGCCTCTGATATTGCAAAACCTGCACCGTTATGCACTGTTTTTTGCACTAATATTATGTGTTATTCTAAGTTACGATGCTTGGCTATCTATGTGGTTTAATGGTAAACCTTTCGAAGGCGACTTTGGTATTGGAGTCGGGACTATTGTACTGATACTCAATGCTATACTGCTCGGAGGCTATACCCTAGGATGCCATTCCTTAAGACACCTAATAGGAGGGTATGCAGATAGAATTGTAAAGAAACCCAAAGTTCAACAGAAAGCATTTGACTGTGTCAGCTGCTTAAACAAACAGCACATGAAATGGGCTTGGATATCTCTTTTCTGGGTTTGCTTCACTGATTTCTACATCCGTATGTGTGCCAGTGGAATAATTGATGACTGGAGAATTATTTAATGGAAGATTTTGAAACCATAGAATGTGACGTGCTAGTCGTAGGGGCGGGAGGTGCTGGGTTAAGAGCGGCTATAGCTGCAAGTGACTACGGTTCCAAAGTTGCCTTAGTTTCAAAGTCACTACTTGGAAAAGCCCATACTGTTATGGCTGAAGGAGGTGTTGCAGCAGCCTTAGGTAACGCTGACCAGAGGGACAATTGGAAAGTTCATTTTAGAGATACCATTCGAGGGAGTAAGAATCTAGCAAATTGGGAAATGGCTAAGATTCACGCTGAGAAAGCACCTGAACGTGTTAGAGAATTGGAAAGATGGGGTGCTGTGTTTGATCGTACTGTTGAAGGAAAAATCAGTCAACGTAATTTTGGAGGACATCGATATCCAAGACTAGCTCACGTTGGTGACCGTACCGGTTTGGAAATAATCAG
>CAYFGG010000003.1:0-23617 GCA_964342795.1 uncultured archaeon
TTAGAATGGATACAGCATTCCATCCTCCTCTCAATTTGAAAGCACCAATCTTCTGGAAGTTCTCACATTTGAAGAATAATTTTCTCCCTGCCATCTCATCTAGAGTCTGGCTGGTGAGTACTGGAGTCCGGTGACCAACACCCTCTATACGCCCTGCAGCAGCGCGTACATCGTCTATAGTAGCAGCATATTTTCCCATTGGAATTTGATGTGATGCGGCCATGATAAAAAAGGTTAATATGGGCGAATAACCTGTGTTCTTATGGCGACATATTATCCTCAGACTGCAATTTATGAAGAAAAAAAAGTAACATATTGGGTCTTAGCATTCGTGCCATTATTCGCAGGTATGATTATTTTTTTTGGATATCAGATGGCATCTCTTGATTTATGGATACGACTCTTACCTCTAATTCCATTACTTTTTCTAATCTTCATCTTTTTCAATTTTGCATTTTATTCCGTAAAAGTTTTTGATGATAAAACCCTACAGTTTGGTTTTCCAAATTGGCACATTAAACTTCAACCACATGAAATCAAATCTATAGAACAAACTCCCTCATATCGTCCGATGAAGGATTTTGGTGGGCTTGGGTGGCGTATTGGTAGAAAAGATGGCAAGTGGAAACGAGGTTATCTAGTGTGGCTTCAGAAAGGAATTGAAATTGAAACCGTAAACGGAATACACTACGTTTTTGGAACAGATGATCCACAAGCTATTCTATCCGCACTTAGATAGCACACTTCTATTTTTCAACTTTAGTATTTAAACCTTTAAATAGACAGTTTATATACTCAGTTCCCCCCGAGGAGTTTCGTATGGCAGAAATTATAGTTGTAAACGTTGTAGCTAGTGCATCAATTGGTAAGGAATTGATGCTTCAGGACATTGCTTTCCAGTTAGAAGGTGCAGAATATGACCAAGATCGTTTCCCAGGACTTATTTACAAGTTGGCAGAACCAAAAACCGCAGTTTTGATATTTAGAAGTGGTAAAGTAGTATGTACAGGCGCAAGGTCCATTCCGGATGTTCATGTTGCAATCAATAAGGTTGTAGATGAGTTGAGAGTCCTTGACATGCCAGTTAAGGATGAACCAGACATAGTTATCCAAAATATTGTTGCCACTACCAACCTAGAATCAACCCTGAATCTAATTCAGATAGCAATGTCTCTTGGTTTTGAGAATGTTGAATATGAACCAGAAGCTTTCCCTGGTTTGGTTTACCGCATGGACGACCCGAAGGTAGTTCTTTTGTTGTTTGGTAGCGGAAAGATGGTTTGTGTTGGCGCTCGTGAAGTCAATGACATCAAGAACGCTGTAAGAAACATAAAGGAAGAATTATCTACTGCTGGCTTAATGCGAACGTGATTGTAATGATTACAGTGGAAGAATTAATCCAGAAATTGGAAGCTTTGCATGAAGATACTGGCGACCAGTCATTAGAAGTAGCAGTCGATATGTTCGACCGAATGCGTAGGAATATATCAGGTCGAAATACCCTTTATGGATATCTTTCGGATGATAAATGGCGCGACCTAGAGTGGTGAAATAGAATGAGTGATACATCTATCCAAGAGATAAGATCACTGAAAGTTGGAAGATATATCGTAATAGACGATGAACCATGTAAATTGGTTGAATATGTTACTTCCAAGCCAGGAAAACATGGTGAGGCTAAGGCCCGCATGGTCGCCATCGGTCTGTTCGATAAACAAAAGCGCTCTTTGGTACATCCAGTTAAACATAAAGTCCATGTTCCACAAGTAGATCGCCGCAAGGCTCAGATTCTTGCCAATATGGGTTCAGAGGTTCAGATGATGGATCTAGAGGATTACAATACTTTCAATGTACCTTTGGCAGATATTCCAGACAAATTCCATGGGAACATGGAACCTGGTAATGAGATAGTTTATCTTTCAGCCATGGGCAGAGTTCTGGTAACAGACTAACGTGACAGAATTCTTCGCAGACGCTGAATCGTCATTCGATGACGCACGCTTCGTTTACTATGGTTATCCTTTCGAAGGTACGGCTTGTTTTCGCAAAGGTACCGCTAAAGCTCCGGACGAGATAAGAAAAAATAGTTACAATTTTGAAACATATTTAATGGAGTTGGGAGTAGACATATCTGACGTTAGAGCTAATGATTATGGGAATCTGGAACTGACAAAGGATCAAGAAAAGAACGAGTTGTTGGTCACAGATATAGTGGCTAAGATTGTATCAGAAGGCAAATTCCCAATAGGTTTTGGTGGAGAACACTCTATGACTCCTCCAGCAGTAATGGCTGTTAAGGAGAAGTATCCAAACCTTATGGTTGTCATTCTAGATGCACACCTTGATTTTAGAACGGAATATGAGAATAATCCTATGTCTCATGCCACAGTTACTAGGCGAGTGAGTGAAATAGTAGGTATAGAACGCGTATGTACAGTGGGTACAAGGTCAGTTTCTGCTGCAGAGATATCCGAGGCACGAGGAATAGGCCTAAAATTCATAGAAAGCGGTTGGACCGAGTTAAGAGAATACCTGTCAGACGTCATAGATGACTTGGATGGCCCAGTTTATCTTAGTTTAGACATGGATGCAGTAGACCCTGCCTTTGCACCTGGTGTGGGAACACCAGAACCTTTTGGTATGACTCCTTACGAAGTTCTCCAAGTAATCAATTTCTTTGCGGATCGAATAGTTGGATTTGATTGTGTTGAGGTATGTCCACCATATGATAATGGTAACACTTCAGCGCTGGCAGCTAGATTGACTCGCCATTTGGTTGGAGCCATTTGGCAAACCCAACAAAGATTCAAGTAATGTCAAGAATAACCGCGCGCCTAAAATAGTGCAGTTTCAGTGGAAATCAAGTGCGGGGGTCGCATAGTCTGGCCAATTGCGTCGGACTCAAAATCCGATCCTTAGTGGTACGTGGGTTCGAATCCCTCCCCCCGCACCATCATTCCAATTCGATTTGGCACCTTTTGACGATTTTTCCATTTTTGCAGTGTTGTTCTACTATATCTCTTACATCATTCTCAGGATCGGCAATACGGTACCATACACCTTCTGGATATATGACAACTGTTGGTCCTTGTTCACAGAAATCTAGGCAACCGGCTTTGTTAGCACGTACTTTTCCAACCAGCTTATTATTCACTATTTCCTGTTTGAACATCAGACGGATTTTACTTCCATCTTTACTGTGGCAGCACCCTCTAGGATGATTATCTTCCCTTATATTCTCACATACGAATATATGTTTTCCAAATCCAATTTCAGTTCTCCCTTTTGGATCTTTCATTTTACGCTCTCCAGCCACATCTCATGGAATCTTCGGTCATCAGTTAATTCAGGGTGGAAAGTGAGAGCCATGTTCTTATGCATTTTACAACCAACCACCATCTCCTCATCCCAAGCTATAGCTTCAGTTTCAGGCCCTAAGGAGAGTATGGCGGGCGCTCGGATGAAAACGCCTCTGAAGACTTTATCATTTTCAATTCGTATTTCTTTTTCAAAGGAATCTTTTTGCCTACCGTAGTAGTTTCGATCAATCTCAAAATCCATCTTTTCAAAAGTTTCATCATTTGACTTGCCTATCAAGATTGCTCCAGCACAGGTTGCCATTATCGGAATATCGCTGTCTGCTATGGTTTTCCAGAGTCCAGAATTGATGAGTAGCTTTCTGAGAGTTGTTGACTCGCCGCCTGGCATTATCATTCCTTCAAGCCCTTCCATGTCTATAGGCTCTCTAACTTCGACAATTTCCACACCCAATTGTTCCATTGTCAAACGGTGTTCCGAAACAGAACCTTGCAACGCCAATACTCCAATCTTCATTAGCGTTCAATTATCTGGTACTAAAATAAGTTTTACTGGAAAGCAGTACAAACTAGAATGCCAAGCTTTATAATATAATGGCAACATGGTAAGTACCCTTCAGCAGGCTTCGCCTGTTGATACAAGGACTCAACCAAGGTGTGTACATATGCAAGAAACTCATACTTTAGAGAAGAAAGATTGGGCTACAAGGCTTATGGCTGTTGTAGTCGTCGTGACCATGGTCACCAGCACGTTAGTGTTGGTCGCGCCACAGGCCTCGGCAAGAACCGGATCAGATGATTACGGTTATACATTCAAGGATAGTGCAGAATCAGATGGCCCTACCTACGATTGGATTGAATTAGTTGGTGGTACAGATACAACTCTTTTGATTTCAAGTAGTACAGATGGTGGTCAGGGACAGTTTGATTTGCCATTTGCCTTTGAGTACTACGAAAACGAATATACCACATGGGGTAATGGTGGTGACAATGGATACATAACATTTGGATCTGTTGTTTCTAATCAATGGGTCTCGTACCGTATCCCAGCTAGCCAGATAGGTGTGGCTGTTGCAGGTGGTTGGTTTGACGGCGGTTTCTGTAGAGCAAGTAATCCTAATGCAGGTGTTTACTATGCTACGATAGGTACCGAACCAAACAGAAAATTCGTAGTTCAGTATCAGGATCAAGGAGCATGGTATCCTTCAGTTTACCAGTGTCCAGGAACTGCTGCAGCTAATGCGCTGACATGGCAGATAATCCTGCACGAAGGATCCAATGCAATTACTATACAATACAAGGATACAGATGGTGGCTACTACAGTGATAACGAATACCTCGCTAGTGGTGTTCAGGGTAAACCTGGTGGTACTCTAACAGGATTAGAGTATGTATTTCGCAGGTCACCTTCCGCTATCACTGATAACACAGCTGTAACCTTTTCACCCCCACCTCCGCCAAGGAACGATCTTCGTTTGACTGGAGCAAATGTTCCAGACCCAATATCATTGGCTGAGGAAAACGTTATTGGTGCCGAAGTCACCAACATGGGTGTAAATTGTGATACAGCAGGAAGCTGTACACCAGTTGATGAGACGGACATCGATGTAACCGCTAAGGTTTTCTCGATTACCGAAGTAGAATCATCTTACGACTTTGACGATGACGATGGTGGATTCACACCTATGACCATTCAAGGTCAGAATAAATGGACTAATTCATTGAACGATGGTAAGGGCAATCACAACTACGGTGATGAGGGTACCGATGACGGTGCTTGGTCCTCAGGACGCAAGTCAACCACACTTGGTGGCATGTTCAATGACAATCAAGGAATCCATTATGACGGAACAGACATCCTAATTGCGGATGATGGAAGCAACAGTGTTCTTAAATTGTCGACATCAACCCACACTACTACGACTATTCTCGGCCCAGATCTGACCTATCTAAGAAATGTTTTGGATGTCACTGATGACGACTCATATTACTATACGTTATCAAGGGCCGCTAGTACCTACTCATACACAACATACGTATGTAAGTGGGACAAGAGCGATGGTAGCCGTGAGGCATGTAACTCATCCAACGTTAGATACGGCGTGTCTCTGACATACTATGATGGAGAAGTCTTCGCATTACAGGGCGGTTCAACCTCTACTTCATACCGTAAGGTAATAATTCTGGATGCAGATGATATGAGCAACACTGGCAAGACAATTGCCTACAACAGCGGTGTATCTGCTTACTACTACGCTAATGTGGTTGAGGCGGATGATGACACAGGAGACATATACATCAACTACCGTGATTTCTACGGCCGTATAAGAGCATATGAGAGACAGGCAGATGATACTTATTGTGCATCTTCATCCTGTTACTCACAAGTCTACACGTACGCAAGATATCACAATTCACTTGATGTTCAGGACGGGTACGTCTACACTGCTGGATACTACTATTCATCCTACTATGGTGGTATGAAGAAGTATGCAACAGGCAGCTCATCAGTTTCTACGATGTGGTCAATGTTCAGTGACTGTTGTTACAAAGGTTCTACTGCTGTAACCAGTGATGGAGACATCTACGTCGCAAGTAACTATGCGTACAGATACTACTCATTCTACAACTGGGATGACAAGGTTTTCTACTATGAAGATGGAGACACAGACGGAACTGCAACTGAGGTCTTGGGTCCAAACCCTGCAAGTATGAGTGCGCTGAGCACACCAGCGATAGACACATCAGATGCAGTTGGAATGACTATGTCTTTCAAGGTTTCATGGCAGATGTATTACAGATATGAGGGAGCCTACTTGGAAGGATCAACTGACGGTGGTAGCACTTGGAACTACATAAGTGGTGATGACTTTACACAAGGTGGTTACTACGGTACAGTTTTCGCAACTTATGGAAATCCAGTATCAACATCAATAGATACTTGGACTTATTATAACACAGATAATAGGTACAGTTACAACACTAACACAGCACCATGGAAGTCTCAAGCTGTAGATTTGGGAGCTTACACTGGTTTTGATGATGTTAGGTTCCGTTGGGTAGTAGGTTTCAACCAGTATGATAACACATACTACTACGATTCCTACTTCAGGTTAGATGACGTTGTTATAACAGTCAAGGAGGCAGATCAAACCTATGCAGAGGAAACCCAGACGATAGACTCGCTAGGATTCAAGAGTTCAGCTGCTCTCAGCTTCTTTGATAATGAGGATCCAAACGATAACTTCAGACCCGCTTCAAAGGGACTAAGTGTCGGTGATCTTCTATGTATTACAGTGAGTGTCGAGAACAACAACGGTCTTGATGAGAAGATGGAAAACAACCGACAGGTCTTTTTCCGTGAGGTAAAATACGTTATCTTCTCAGACAACTTTGATGACGGTGACTCCGAGGGCTGGAATAGTGGAAAGGTCAAGTACGGTTCAGGAGACAGTTGGCAAGTTAGAGACAAAGATTCGAACAGTGGTTCTTATTCAATGGACAGCGGTTACAGAACACAGTTTGCCCGTCCAGCAGATAATTACGTATCTACGGATGATTTGAATCTCGTTCTTCCAGTAGAAGCTGAAATTCAGATGATGATATCCTACTATAACTACTACACGTACGATGGATATCAGTTACAGGTTTCAGATGACTCAGGTGAATCTTGGAGTCTCTTAACTCCAGACGGTGGTTATCCAGGAAGCATGTTGAACTATGCATACTATGCTAACCCATTGCGTGGTCAGCCTGGTTTCACATATTATGGAACCAACTCACCACCATCTTACAGCTGGTCACCCGATCCACAGGATTGGATTAAGGTAACAGCTGACTTGACTCCTTATGTTGGTCAGGATGATATCAGGGTCCGTGTGGTTACTGGATGGTCAACTATACCAACTAGTTATGCACTGTATGAATCATTCATGCGCTTCGATGACGTAGCTGTAACAGGCCTCGTCTACAACGATAACGTGGGTGTTGCTGGTCTGGAATTACCAGATCCAATAGGTATTGATGCAACTCTACCTGTAGGAACCACAGTTATCAATGCAGGAATCAATGATCAAGCAAGCGGCGCAGCTAAGCTGAGATTACAAATTGGTCCTCTGGGAGTTCAGACACTTGATTCAAGTGATGACCTAGAGAGCTATGCAAATCAAGCAGCGGCTGAAGCAGCAGGCTGGTCTGAAGACGATAACTGTAACACAACTTACAGCACATGTAGTTACTGGGGTAACTACGGAGGAGCTCCAGGTTTCGTACTCAATACCGATGAAGGTGATGGAGATGAGACCAATTCATGGGGTTCAGATGGTGCTGAGTTCCAGATGTATTACGGAGGAGGTAGCTCTGAGGTAGTTACACCTGCCATGGACTTTACAGGCGCACCAAGTGATCTGAAGATGACCTTGAAACACAGGTACAACTTCGACTACTACTCCGGATACCCATCATACAATGGTGCTCAAGTTCAGATGTCTACAGATAGTGGATCAACTTGGACAACCTTTGTACCTAATGGTGGATACCCAGGAACCATGTACAACTATGCAGGATACGGTAACCCATTGTATGGACAAGCTGGTTTCGTGCACTGTGGTTCATGTCCAGGCTCTGGAGCTGCCGGAGATGATGCCGATGAATACATATCGACCACATTCGATCTTTCATCTTACGTTGATGCAACTGGTATACACTTCAAATTCATTGTTGGAATGTATAGTTACCAGTGGCCCGGCGATGGTGAACACTGGCATATCGATTCACTGACCTTCAGTGGAACAGGTATGGAGTCTGTAGCTTACGAAGAGATGGTTGGAATCTCAGGTACAGGCGCTGGTGGGATCTTTGCAAGTGGAGATCAAGTCGAAAAGGTATGGGATTATCACTTCCAAGTTCCAGGAGAGTACAAGATTGTATTCGACACTTGGATTGGTTCATCCCCATCTGATGGTGATGACTTCTTAGGTGATAACCAAGTATCCGCAGCTAGAGAAACAATGTTCACAGTTGTAGAAACTACTGCTGATGAGTCGGCTTTAACAAAGAAGAATAATGAGTTGAACCAGAGGCATTATGACAGCGGTTGGATGTCAACCAAGGATGGAGGTCCTAAGGACAGCTATCAATGGATACCATCCGCAACTAGTGCTTCAGAGACAACCCATTCACCAGTATGGTGGAGTGGCCTTGACGCATTTGGAAGTTCATATGATGGAGATGACACCAGTCTGGTATCACCTTCCTTCGACCTTTCAACAGCAACTTCAGCTAAGCTTGTGTTCGATCACAGGTATTTCTTCCACGGCTACGAATATTCATGGGCCAACTACTACTATGATAGTGGTCGAGTTGAGATTAGTAGCGACGGTGGAACAACCTGGTCAGGATTGAACCCAACCTCAGGTGAAGGATATGGTGGTACAACTTACAACTACGCATACTACGGTAACCCATTGAGAGGCCTTTCAGGTTTCGTTATGGGTTCATCTGGAGGTGCGTCTTTTGTAGAGACACAGTGTGACTTGGCTTCCTACACCGGAGATGGTTTCGATGATGTTCGAATAAGATTCCGCTTAGGTAGCAGCTTCTTCAACAACCCAACTTTCTGGGATATTGACAACGTTGGCGTGTATGCTCTTGGTTTCGACCTTAAGCAGACCTCTGACTCGTCACCTTACTCCCTAGAAGTCGGTGAATCATCTACAATCACTACTTCATTCTTGAATCATGGAATGGGTAGCCTTGGAGCTGGTGGCGCAGTCACTGAAGCCTATGCAAAGGCCTACATGACCGATATAAGCGGTAACGAGCTTTGGTCAGATTCTACACCACTCGGTGATCTGGCAATGGCTTACTACGATGACGCAGGTAACACATATGCAGGTGAATCAACTGGCGAAATCTCGTTTGACTTCCCAGGATGGGACACTGCAGGTATGTACACCGTAGGTGTCAAGGTAGCTGATTCCAATGGAGATACTCTTGGGGACTTGTTCCCAGCTAACAATGATGCAAGTCACATGTTGGCAGTAGGTCTTCACGCAGATATGGGTGATCCAGCGTTGTCCGGTGGTTCAAACTGGGCAGCAGACAGTGATGGCACTCTAAGTGTGTCTTGGGATCAAACAGGCATCGCGGCAGACAGTCTAGCAGTAAGTATAGCTGGTCAAGCTGGAGGATACAGTCCTTCAGACCCAGTTGTTCAGCTTGGAACCGAGGTCACTTGGACCAATGATGACACAATGACTCACACAGTTACAGACAAGGAAGCACAGTTTGATTCATTCGATATTGCAGCAGGTGAGAGTTTCGCAATGACCTTTACGGAAGTTGGAACTTTCAACTATTACTGTAAGTGCCATCCAATGATGGAAGGTTCAATCACAGTAGTTGCCTCTGCTTTGGCTGATGAACAGGCTCGAACCAACTACATGGAAATATGGTCACCAGATTCATATCTAGTATTCTGGGCCAGCTTTGACATGGCAGATGACGACGAGATAACTGTGAAAGCGCAGAAGAAAGGAGCTGCACTGGATGATCCAGACAGCATTGGTCTCTGGTCAGCAAACGGATTCAAGATAATGGACGGTATGGACCACAGCGAGGTTGGTGATGCACTAACTCGTTCATCCGAATGGAACCCATACTACATCCACTTGGACTCGAAGAAGCTAGGCTACAACAGTCTCGCTTATGACCCATCAGACGACAATTCGTATGCGTTTGTCTTCCAGGCAAGAGGTACTGAGGGATCTGCCAGTGTTGGTGGCGTCCAGTTGGTTAGAACTTTGGACAATGGTTTCTTCCTTGATAAGGAAGATGTCACCAAGCTAACCTACGATATATTCCCAACCTTAGCAGTCACCATAGACTACTATGCTAAGAATATAGGTACTCAGGACAACACTTTCCGCATGACTCCAGAACTATCAGCACAAGGAAAGGCCTACGAGGGTGCAGCTTTCGACATCACGATTGAGGTCAAGTTGAACGGTGACAATTGGGATGGCTGGACCACATACGCCAATGATGATGGAAATTGGGTATACGAGATGGAGATGAATCCAGATGATGAAGCCACGATTACAATCCGTTTCGGAGCCCCTGACTACGACCAAGAGTCTGGTGAGCCTGCAGGAAACCGCAAGTTCGATGTAGTGCTCAACGCTCACGATGTGAATAGTGGTGAAGACCTAAGAGAGCCAATAGCAGCTACCTTGTTCATCAAACCATCACAGTTCGTGATGGGCGAGATCACTTTCAACCGCGTAGGTGTGATTGAGGGCGATACATTGGACATAACAGCTAAGGTATGGAACGAAGGTAACTATGCATCTGATGTATTGGTTGTCTTCTACGTCATGGACACTACTGGTGAAATGTATTCAACACCTGAAGGAAACAAGCGTATGAGCCGTGTAGCTTCGACTACAGTTGATATGATGGCACCTAAACCGGTGCTTGAGGATCAGGGTGTATTCCAAACATGGTACTTCGCAACTGCAACATGGGAAGAAGCATACATCCCACGTGAAACTGTTCAGGATTTCGAAACTGTAACAGTTTATGGAATGATCAATCCGCCAATGGAAAGCGAGGATGAAGCAGCTGGATTGAAACAGCAGGATGAATACCAGAACCAACAGGATGACAACGACGGCACTAACACTATATCAGTGGTAAAAGCCAAGGCATCTACGCCATCTTTCGCAGTTGGAATCCTTGGAATGTCCATAGCCGCATTGGTTGCAGCTGTAGGCGCTTCCCTACGTAGGGAAGAAGAGTAAGGACATCCTTAGAAAGGAAAAAGGGAGGAGGTCCTTGGGGCCTTCTCCTGTCCGTTCAGATAATCCAGCGTCAGCTTTAATTCGGTAAAGTCCAGTTGGGCACAGTGTTTGCATCAACTGCTTTCCTGACATCGGTAGGTTTTCTAGTGACCTACTACTGCATTCGCAATCGGTTCATGATATCCCATTCTATGGTACTCATCAATTTTGGGATTTTCGCCACATGGGCGATAATGTATAGATTCAATCCAGAGGCAGGGATTCAGGCGTTTGTTGAACTTGGATTCAGATCAGCCTATCTAGATGCACCAGAGATTCGATTATTGACACTGATAAGTGCAATGTTCATGCATGCAACGCCAATGCATTTGCTGATGAACATGTTGATATTGTTTCTTCTGGGTTCCCCTTTTGAGGATCGAATTGGTTCTCCAGCATTCTTGAAGATATATCTGATAAGTGGAATTCTGGGTTCATTGATTACGGCCTCTATTTCGGTCTGGGATCAGTCTGGCCTTAATGTAATCAATATTGGTGCTTCAGGTGCCGTTTTTGGCATTATGGGAGGCTTTGCATTACTTTACCCTAGGGATGAGATACCTATGCTTCTTGGCCCTATATTCATGCACAGAGTTCCAGTACTGCTTGCAACCATAGTGTTTGTTGCAATGGAGACACTATACGTTGGCTTGGGGACAGAAGATGGTATAGGACATGGTACTCACATGGCTTCCTTCATTGCAGGCGTGTTCCTAGCCCCTTACTACTCAAAACAAAAGGAAGAATCAGGATTCAAAACTGGTTTTGACACATCATTATTGTCTGAGGTTTTTGAACAGACAGGATTGGGCAGTCATGAACTAAAGATGATAGAGGAATCGGATGAGCCTGAATTGGTGAATGCTTGGGTGGATAAATTCTGGGAGATTCAAAAATGTCCTGATTGCGACAATAGTCTGACGCCCAAAGCAGAATGTTCAGATTGCGGTAAAGTTCTCGAATTAAGCAGTCTCGAAATGTCCGTAGAATAAAGCTACTACTATAGATCCGATAGCGCAAGTAATAATCATTACAGGGACACCAACACCCAACCATTCTTTCGTTGAAATCTTGTGTCCACCCCTTTCGCTAATTGCGATAGTCATAACATTTGCACTAGAACCTATGGGGGTTGCATTTCCACCAAAGCCACATCCAATTGCTAAAGCCCAATATAATGGAATAACATTTACTTCAGCACTTAATTCACCTAGTTTATCAATTACTGGTAGCATTGCAGCACAGAATGGTATATTGTCTACAATTGCAGATGCAATAGCAGAAACCCATATGAGAACAATAACTAATACAACTTTGTTGTTTGATATCTCCCCATCAGGTCCAAAATTTTCGAAGATCCAATTAGCTATAGCCTCCAGGTGCCCCATTGCCTCTAAACCTCCAACCATCACAAAAAGTCCAGCAAAGAAAAGCAGTGCAGCCCATTCTACTTTGTGTATTACTTCATGAATATCGAGTTGCTTTTCTTTTACAACTCCTATCATGCTAATACACATTGCAATACCCGCTCCTCCTAAAGATACGGCAGAGATCTCTAAATCTAGATGGATAAGTTCAACAGCTGCAAACATTACTACAGTTACAGCCAATGCTCCTAATGTTCTGAACATCAAAATATCATTTCTGACAGCATGCCATTCATCTTCAGCCATTATTTCTTCGACATGCTGAGGTTTAGATCCTCTCCATTCAGCGTAGTGGTACCACATGTAGCCTAATGTTGCACCCCATGCGATTATTGCTAGCGGCGTTAGATGTTCAATAAAACTGATAAAACTAAATCCCAATCCTCTTTCTGCAGTGTATGATGCAATCAATACATTTGGAGGATCACCTACCAAAGTTGCCACTCCTCCTGTGTTCGAGAAGATAGCTAACGCAATAAGAGGAGGTATTGGATTTATTTTTATTTTTGAACATATTTTTAATGTGACTGGCGCAATTAGAATCAAAGCTGTTACATTGTCGATAAAGACAGAGATTACAGTTGTGAATGTTCCTAGATAAACCACCAACATCCATGGGTCTCCTTTTGACAATTTAGTGGCCTTAATTGCTATAAATTCAAAGAATCCACTAATTTCCAGCATTCCTGCGAATATCATCATTCCCAATAGAAGACCAATTACGTTGAAATCTATTGCATCGAAGAGGTTGTTTTCACAAGCTCCATGGCCTCCCCCATGACCACCTCCAGTACACCATGTTAGTGTTTCGTAGTAAGTTCCAATTAGAAGCATAGCTACAGCACCTCCCCAAGCTGCCAGAACCCTATCAACAATTTCGCCTAGAATCAGTGCAAAAGCAATCAAGAAAACGACTAGAATTAATATCGCGTCAATAGACATGTTGTTCTTTATTTTGGCCCTTCAATAAAAGCTTAAGCCAGCCTTTTCCAAATAGGATTTATCCACTCTTCTCGAGTTTTATCAATCTCTAGCTCCACAAGTTTTTCATCATTTTTATTGAAAATTATCTTATCATCAACATCTCCAATGATTTCCGCAAAATCGAACCTTTTTCTAAACTTCTCCTCGGAGCCTGGAGCAACTTGAACAACCCATCTTCCATTTCCTTCACTAAATAGTTCGACATCTGCCCTCATTTTTCCCGTGAGATTGATTTTTACTCCATTACCACTCATACACATTTCTATTACTGCCATAGCAAGTCCTCCTGTGGAAATGTCATGGCAGGCAACAACCTCACCATTTTCTATAGCCTGTATCAATTGTTCCATTCTTGGGATGAATGAGTCAAAATCTGTTTTTGGTATACTGGGGCACTCTTTCCCAATGGCCCTGTAGTACAAGCTTGCTCCCATTTCCTCTTTTGTATCTCCAACCAGCCATACTGTCCCTTCGCTTTTCATATCACTTGTCGTGCATTTTCTAATGTCATTGACTATTCCAACTCCCATCAATACTGGTGTCGGAGGTATTGCACCTTCTGAAGTTTCATTGTACAAGCTAACGTTTCCAGATACATACGGCACATCAAGCGCAGTAGCAGCATCTCTAAGCGCTTCGCAACTAGCCTTGAATTGACCCATTATGTCTGGTTTGCGTGGATTCCCAAAGCAAAGACAATCAGCTAATGAGTCTATTCTAGCGCCTACTGATGATAGGTTCCTACAGACTTCTTCAACCGCACTCATGGTTCCATGGTATGGATTCGCTTCCATAAGGTAGGGATTCACGTCTGCAGTCAATGCTAATCCTTTCCATGAATTCTCAATAGGTTTCAATACAGAAGAATCTCCCGGTGAGTCTTTCCCTATAGGTCCTTGCATCGGTTTTAGGGCAGTTCTGCCTCTGACTTCATGATCATATTGCCGGATTACCCAGTCCTTAGATGATACCTCAGGCAGTCTTACTAGTTCCATCATAATGTTTTCAATATCTGCAGGATAATCAGGAAGCTCTGCAGGTTCCCCGCAGTCATATTCAGGTAGATTGTATGGTCTCTTGTATACTGGCCCTCCCGTCGTAAATTCAAGATCCAGATTCAATATCTCAATACCGTTGTATCTAACTATGTTCCTCTTTTCCGCTATGACTTCACCTATAGTCACAGCCTCTACATCCCAAGCATCACATCTTGCTAAGACCATTTCCACATTCTCTGGCTTCACAGTAAACATCATTCTTTCTTGTGATTCTGAGACCCATATTTCCCAAGGTGCCATGTTGTCTACTTTTAGTGGTACTTTCTCCAGATTAACACTTGCTCCAAATCCCCCATCCAGAGCTAATTCTCCGACAACACAAGATAATCCACCTCCACCTAAATCTTTCATTCCGCTAAGGAGTTTTTTCTCATTCAACTCCAAGCACAAGTGCATCAATGGCTCTTTGGTGATAGGATCTCCAAGCTGAACTGCTCCAATATCGTCATCAGACCCTGCCTCAAGATCTCTTGAGGCAAAAGTTACACCGTGTATGCCATCCCTACCAGTTCTGCCACCAGCTAGAATGTAGATATCACCTACAGCTCCAGCATGACTGTGTATCATCATGTCCTTTTTCACCATTCCAATGCACCCTACTGTAACCAGTGGATTCCCCGTGTATTTTGGATGAAAAGCCACTTGACCTGCAATTGTGGGGATTCCAACACGATTACCATAGTCACGAATTCCAGCCACTACTCCTCCCATCAAGTATCTAGGATGTTTGACGCCGTCTGGTAATTTTTCTCTTGGTAAATCAAGATCACCAAAGAAGAGTGGATCAACAAGAGCGATAGGCTGTGCCCCCATACACACTACATCCCTAAGTATTCCACCTATTCCTGTTGCAGAGCCACCGTAGGGATCCAACGCAGAAGGATGATTATGTGATTCGAGTCCTACAGCATAGTAATGATTATCATCAAATTCCATGATTCCAGCATCTTCTCTAGCAACAACAGGCTTGCTTGACTGTAATCCAAAAACAGTTTCTTCCAATACAGGTTTAGATGACTTGTAGCAACAATGTTCAGACCATGCTTGGTCTATTGCTTGCAATTCAACATCAGTGGGCTTTCGTTTCTCTTTTGCAAAGTATTGTCTTACCTTTTCGATTTCATCAGGCAGCAGCCCCAGTCCCAGATCTTCAACGACCTTGCTTTGATTTCCATCTAAATCTACGCGATATACTTTTTCAGCCCCGTTCACAGGTTCTAGCATCAATCTGCCACCGATATTGAGTATTCATGTACTACAGGATTTGCTAACAAGCGCTGACACATTTTCTCAGCTTGCTCAAGCGCTTCTTTGACTTCTCCGTCAATGAGAACTCGATAACATTTCGCAGATTTTACAGATCCAATATTGTCGAATCCAAGGAGCCCCAGAGCCTTCTCAACATTTGCTCCTTCAGGGTCAGCCATTCCAGATTTTAGACCTACTCTGATTTCTATTTCCGTAGCCATAAAACTCAATCTTTATAGATTGAAAGCGGGATAAAAATTGAACGGTTATTCCTTCTCGTATATCGGTCTGGCATTCTCTCTATCATATGGAATTATATTCTGCCATTCAGAGGCGTCAGACCTCGCAACAATTGCATGTACATCATCTTCATCACTTACATTGAATACTTCATGCGGCAAACCGGGCTCAATGTAGAACATGTCTCCAGCTTCATGCACGACTGATTTTCTGCAGCCTTCACCATATTCATGTCTTACAGAGCCTTTCAGCAGATAAATCATAACGTCAAAATCCACATGTATGTGAGCCTTGGCAACACCACTAGGAGGTATGTATGCTCTGTTCATGGACAATTTAGTGGCAGGAGTATTTTTCCCAGATAATCCGGCCCCATATTCGATATTGTTCCAGGATCTTATCTTGTCAACTTGCCTGACGCTGTAAATGCCATCTCCACCGTCGACGTAATCATTCAAATCGATTTCCTTTTCAGTTTGCCCAAGGTCCTTGCCCATGCCTAATCAATATCCCTGCTGTATTTATGATTAAAGCAATATTCCACTCTGTTCAATTAATAAAATTAGGATCAAAGTCTGAAATCCGGCAGCGACATCATCAAGTATAATTCCGTGCCCACCTGACATAGATTCTAGATCTTTTGCTGGCCACAGTTTAACAACATCAAATCCTCTAAATACAATGAAACTTAGAGCCCACATAAAAGAGTCCAAATCCACAGACATAATCAAAAGAAATCCTATTGGTATTAGGTACCCGATTACTTCATCCAGTACAAAGATACTGGGATCCTTACCGAATTTTTCCTCACTCCAGGGTGCCAATTGCATTCCTAGGTAGTAGAAAGCTCCCGCCATTATCAACAAGATAAATCCAGCAAAATCTGCAATGTAGATTGAGGCCAGATATGAGATGCCCAATGCCCCAAGGGAACCAAAGGTACCGGGAGCTACAGGCGCCTTACCTAAGAAAAAGAAAGAGACAATCCCCTCCTTCATCAAATCTTTGGAATTAGTCATCTTTTGCCTCGTTCCAGAAGTGGTACATTCTTTGAAGTACAGTTACATTACCAAAGATAGCTAAGAATGCTACAACCCAAGTAATGATAGTTTCCACATCTCCCAAGAGTTCACCAATCAATATTCCCATTCCTAATAGGAACCATCTTTCAGGTCTTTCAATGATTCCTATTCCTTCCTGTGTTACTCCTAACCTCTCAGCTGCAGCTCTACTGTAAGAAGTCTGGAAAGCACCAGCTAGAGCAATTATCGCCCAAACTTCACCTGAAATAAAATCCAAGCCTTCTATTGGTTCCATCCAGCCACACAGTATTAGTGCACCAAAAGCTACACAATCCGCATATCTATCAATGACAGCATCCAGATATCCTCCTCTGATAGAACTGGTTCCAGTGGCTCGTGCAACTAACCCATCAGCTCCATCGAATAATGAGGCTATAAGTCCGACTAAGAATGCATAATAGATATCCTTGTTGTAAAGAAACCAGGCAGCGTAAAACGTCAATATTAGCCCAGCTATAGTTATGTGATTTGGCCTTATTCCCAATTTTCCTATAGCTTTACCTAGTGGATCAAGAGCCTTTCCAGCTTGTTTTTTCAAAGTTCTGCTAAGCATTTGCTAAAAGTCGTACGGGAGTGGTTCTTTTAGTCCCTTGTGCAATGGACGTATTGTACATGAGCCGCGACTTATTGAAACAGCAACTCGAGTATACGCTAGAAGAGACTAATTTTGACGATCAAGGAGAACTCTATCGAGGTAAGGTACGGGACAATTACATTAACGATGATACTATAACTATGGTAACTACTGACCGTATCTCGGCCTTTGACCGAGTATTGGGTACTGTCCCTTTCAAGGGTCAGGCATTGGTAGAGCTAGCAGACTGGTGGTTTGGTGAAACAGCAGATATTGTGGCCAATCATGTGATTCGCCGCCCTCACCCTAATGTTTGGACTGTAAGACGGTGTGATCCAATTCAAGTCGAAATGGTTGTTAGAGGATACTTAACAGGCGTGACTTCAACATCAGCTTGGACAGCTTACAAAAGAGGAGACAGAGAGTTTTGTGGTAATGAATTGCCTGATGGTATGCGAAAGAATGAAAAATTCCCAGAACCAATCATCACGCCTTCAACAAAGGCAGCCAAAGGAGATCATGACGAATCGGTCCCACCATCCGAACTTTACAAGCGGGGAGTAGTTGATCCTGGGTTGTACAAGGAGTTAGCCCGCATATCTATGAAACTGTATGAACGAGGAGTTTCCCGTGCAGCAGATCAAGGTCTGATATTTGTAGATACCAAATACGAGTTTGGGATATCGAATGGAAAAATCATGCTTATGGATGAAGTCAACACTCCCGATTCTAGTAGATACTGGATAGCTGAAGATTACGAGAAAAGATTCGAGAAAAAGGAAGAGCCTAGAAAATTAGACAAGGAATATGTTAGAACTTGGTTAGCTGAACAGGGTTTCACTGGAGATGGAAAACCACCTAAACTTACAGACGAGATTAGGGTAGAAGCGGCATCTAGGTATATGGAAGTAGTGGAGAAATTCACAAAAGAACCAATGCAGCTTGAAGTTGGCCCTGTGGATGAATCAATATACTCAGTTCTCAATCCTTTTGCATACTAGGTCCAATCGTCAGCTTTATATTCGAACCTTAAACGTGGATACCGTTTCAAGGTCGTTGAAACTCACGAGAATAAAGCAGTATGAGCCAAAAAAAGAATCGAGCACAGAAGAAGCCTAAATCAGAGGTTAAACTGGCTGAGGAACGCTTTCAGAATTGTATAGATAAAAGGAACGCGTTCAATGAAGAAGCTCGAACAATAAGAGATGAGAGAAATTCACTGCATGATCAGAGAAACAAGGTCATGAAAGAGGTTTTGAAATATCGAAAGAAAATGGAAGTCAATAAGAAGGCCAAAGCCAAGCGCATTAAATCTCGTGATAGTGCCATGTCCAAGGTCAAGCAATTAAACGAGTTGAAACAAAAGAAAAGAAAGGGAAGAAAAGGTGCCAAGTCTGTAAGAGATACTGTACAGGCCATAATCAGTGAGATTTTAGCTACCGAGAATCGATTGGAGACAACAGAGATGACAATAGCCAAAGAGCGTGAAGTTCTTGAGAAATTGTCTATACTCCGTAGAAGTCTGACTGATCAGCAGAAGACCCTTACTACACATGAACACTTACATTCTGAGGTAAAAGAATTAGATGCAGAGATAGGAACGGCAATATCTCAATCAAATGAAGAGCACGATGAAGTGGTAAAACTTGCAAAACTGAATAAGGATTTGTACAAGAAGAACAAGGAGTTGATGAAAGAAGCTCACCACTTATCATCAGAGGCTAACAAGAAGCACGAAGAGTTCATAGTTATCAGAAAGAAAGCAGATCATCAACATGCTAAGGCTATGGAAATGCTTGAGACGCTCCGTACACACAGGAAAACAGCACGAGAAGAAAGGCAAGCAAGATGGCGCGTCGTTAAGGACCATCGAAAGAACATCAAGAAAGAATTGTATGATCCAGATAAGCTGGAATCCGTTGCAGATGATGCACTCCAAGAATTAATGTCAGGTGGCAAAATAAGCCTGTAATGGATTCAATCATATTGGCAGGAGGTTTTGCCAAACGGATGTGGCCTCTAACCAAGGACACGCCAAAACAGTTATTGGACGTTGGGGGAAAACCTATGCTTCAGCACGTAATTGAATCACTCGAAAGGGTTGGACCAAGTAGAATTATATTGTCAGTAAATAGTTTTTTTGCTTCTCAGTTTCAAGAGTTTGTCGATGATTATAGTGGCTCTATTAATCTTCAATTGTATGTAGAGTCAAGTTCTAAAGAAGAGGAAAAATTAGGAGCCCTTGGAGCTTTGAATTTACTTTTCAAGGATTTGGAGATTAGTGGACCAGTGTTTATTGCAGGAGGCGACAATCTGTCAGATTTCAATCTAGGTCAAATGGTAACCGTTGCTGAAAACACAGGTAAAGATGTGATTGGCTTGTATGATGTGGAAGATGTGGAACTTGCCAAATTGTATGGTATCGCTCATCAAGAGGGCGACCGCATAATCGATTTCGTGGAAAAACCCTCCAATCCTCCCTCGACACTAGCAGCTACAGCATATTGGCTTCTTTCAAGGGAGGGAATATCTAGTTTCTTCGAGTATATTGATTCGGGTGGAGATAGGGATGCATTGGGTAATTTTTTAGCCTGGAATGTGAAGAAGAACGACGTTCGTTCGGTTGCTTTTCGAGGAACATGGTATGATGTTGGTGGTTTGGAGTCATATAGAGAAGCACAAGTTTGGCTTTCAAATTAAACTGAGGTTTTTTTTAGAACGGTTTTGTCCTGACTACAATGGCAACTGATTTCTCACTCTTGGCAGAGGTATTTGTCATAAGTTCATTGTTCCTTCTTGCGACAGGTTATTTTCTGTCTAGCAAGAATCATGTTTTTCTGGGAAAGCGCTTTCCTTCAATTATAGGGAATAAATTCAACATTATTGGATGGTTATGTCTTGGATTTTTTTGGTGGACAGAAGTTGAGTACTATATTCTTGCTCAAGATCCAGTAAACGCGTTGTTCTGTGCAGCAGCCCTGCCTTTCTTTGGATACTTGGCCTATCATGAATATCAGAGTATACTATGGAATCAGAAGTACGAACCATTGCGCTGGTTAGCAGCAATGACCGTCGTAGCTGGTGGAATATACTTCTTCGTAGAGCGCGTACCCTATCTTTCTGGTTGGTTCATTCACCTTGTCGCTGAACAATCTATTTGGATTCTAAATTCCTTTGATCTTCAAACCACACTAGGCCCGATTGATTACGGTGAAGGTTCACGCATTTATCGGCCAGGATCAGAATATCAAGAAGTAAGAGTGTCGGTGGAAGGAGAGGATTGGAAACATCCACTCTCCGATGACGTCAACATAGTTCTTGCTTGTACAGCACTACAAAGTATGATTATCTTTGTGGGAGGCGTCATTTGTACTAAAGCTCCTCTTCGTAGCAGATTGAATGGGTTCTTAGTTACAGTTCCTCCGATATACATACTGAATTTGATACGTAATGCCGTAGTTATCTGGTTAACATACGAATATGTTTGGGGAGATGACACCTTCTTTTGGGCACATGCAGTTTACGCGAAGATTGGAAGCTTAATCGCCCTCGTGATTCTAGCTATAGCTGTTTTTCACTTCTTACCCGAAATGCAAGATTCAATATTAGGAGTAATAGATCTTCCATTACGAGAAGCTCCAGAAGGAGCCAAAAGTATACCTTTAGCCAAAGGTATGCCTATCATGGTCATATACATCATAGTGATTGGTCTAATTCTTTTCCCATTCGGAGCTTCAGCCGGTTCAATCAGTAATCAAGGATTTGATCCAGGCATGCCTCTTGAGGAAATGTATACGTTATCTTTGATTTTGATTGTATTATCTATCATTCTTCTTTTCTTTTACAGAGACCCTCATCGTGAGATTCAAGAGGGAATCACTAGTCCTGCAGATGGCCGTGTGCAGAGAATTTATGAGAGAAATGGAAAAATGCACATCTCAATTTTCATGGGACCTCAAAACGTTCATGTCAATAGATCCCCAATTGATGGTGTTGTCGTGTCTCAGAAGCATATAGAGGGAGGATACAAGCCCGCATTCTCAAAGGATTCAGATCAAAATGAAAGATTGATAACCAAATTAGATACGGAAATGGGCACTTTCAAGATAACTCAGATTGCAGGTATTCTGGTTAGACGCATTGTTAGTTACGTTAAACCAAAATCAAAATTATCAAAAGGTGAAAGAATAGGTTTGATACATTTTGGTTCAAGAGTTGACTTGAGTTTTGAGTCGGCAGGCATTGATGCCAAGGTTTCCGAGGGAGCTCGCGTTCTAGCCGGCCAAACATTGGCCATTTTCACTCCATTTTCCTCACTTTCTGTATCGGAGAAGATAATCAAGGGACCCAAACGTTTATTGTCAAGGATACAGGCTTCAGTAGAAGATGAGTTATTTGAATCTTAAGAAATTGTTCAAACCATTGACGCTTCTTTCCTATGCAGATATTGCTACTCTTACTAGTGCATTTTTGGGTTTTTTAGCTATAACATACATAATAGATGGTTCTGTAGCTAGCTTCACAGTTGCTTTGATAATTCTTCCAATTTGCGCTATTGTTGATGGAATGGATGGTGCACTGGCACGCCGCTTTGGAACTAAACATGAATATGGGAAATATCTCGATTCAATATCAGATTCTATATGCTTTGGAATAGCACCTTCTATCCTTGTTTATTCAATGTATTATGACATTGAAAAAGGTCCAGCTTTAGATTTCATTAATGATGATTTAGAGTTTAACTTCCTCTACAATATTGATAATCTTGTCGCGATTACAGCATCTTTAATGATTGCCTTATTGAGTATTTTGCGTCTTGCAAGATTTACAAGAGGTACACAAGGTGAAAACAAGTATTTTTCCGGGCTTCCAGCACCTGGACTGGCTATGTTCATAGTCGTAATTTCAGTTAAGTTTTCAGTAATAAATGATTATTATTCGATTTTGATTCCACTATCAATTGCTATTGTTTCTTTACTAACAGTCACAACAATATCTTATGCAAAAGCTCGTGCACAATTTAGAAATCCAATATTAGTGGGAATATTGGTGTTGATACTTACAAATGTTTTGCTTTACTTTGACAATTCTCTTTGGGAAACTATGTGGTATCTTGCATTTGGCCTTTACTTGCTCTACTTTGCAGTTATACCTATAATGATTTATGCAGGGTACTTCGAGGAATAATTATCTTCTTCTTCGATATACGATTGCAGATAGAATCAGAATCACCGATAGGAATGAAGGCCCGGGAAGCAAAGAATCCTCTTCTTCACTACTATTTCCTCCCTCATCAACCGCCTCACCTTCAACATTAATGGTTATGGATATTTCTCCCATATCAACTAATTGAGTACCTGTTTCAGTTCCTATAACTTGCATCCAGCTGAAAGTGTAAGTATAACTACCAGGAGGCGCTTTATTTCCAACTATAGACAGCGTCCCATAGTCTACTTGATCTTCACTAAGCATCAGATTTTCCTGTGGAACAATGCCAATCATCCAAACAGTATCTCCGTCTTCATTCTGAATTGAAAGTGTGTTACTAGTCGATGTTCCATCCGAGGTTGCAAACTCAAAAGCAATAATAGAATCAAGGTTTCCTTGGTTCGTAATGCTGAAGTCAATATTCGCTTGGCCTAGTTTCTCTGAATCAAAAGTAAATTCTAAACTATGTGTCTCAGCTCCACTTCCAGGGCTCCAAGCAAAGCACTCATCTGTCGCTTCTAAACATAATAGAATGTCAATTACCTCTTCCACCTCTTCCTGCACTATCACACTGTTCACAGAGTTATCTAATTCCAAATCTCCATCCATAATATGAACCTCAAACATGTATTGACCTT
>CAYFGG010000004.1:0-20642 GCA_964342795.1 uncultured archaeon
CCAATGATGGAAGTGATGACGATTTATCTGCCTTTGATGATGATAACGATGGATTGACAAATGGAGAGGAAGAAGGAATCTATTTCACTGATCCAAACAATCCCGATAGTGATGGAGACGGTCTGAAAGACGGAGATGAAGTAAACAATTGGACCAGTAAGCCGAATAAGAAAGACTCTGACTATGATGGAATCGAGGACGGAGTCGAAGCAACTAACTGCATTTATGGTGAGGATGGGGATGAGTGTACCAGCCTAATTGATGATGATTCTGATAACGACGGTTTAGAAGATGGTGATGAAGTTAATAATTTGACTACGGATCCAAAAGACACGGACACTGATGATGATAGTCTAAATGATTCTACTGAAGTTAACAATTGCATATATGGTGAGAGCGAGAACGAATGTACGAATCCATTAATTGCTGATTCTGACGATGATGGGATAGATGATGGTGATGAAATTGAAGGAAGCTTCACCGACCCAATGGATAGTGATACTGATGATGACTGGATAAGCGATGGTGTGGAGATTAGCAACTGCAGTTATGGAGAGTTGTTGATTCTATGCACAGACCCAAACATATTCGACTCCGATGGAGATACAATAGGCGATGGAAGTGAAGTTTATGGCATGAACCCGCACAATTATACTTCTGATCCAAGGGATAGTGATACTGATGATGACGGCTTAGATGATGGAGTAGAAACAACTAATTGTATTTATGGCGAAGATAACGATGAATGCACTAATCCGGAGAATAGGGATACTGATAGTGACTGGATAAATGACTACAATGAGATTTTTAATTGCATATATGGTGAAGATAATGATGTCTGCACAGATCCAATGGACATTGATTCTGAAAACGATGGGGTAATTGACGGGCGAGAGATTGCTATCCACTTTTCAAACCCCCTGATTGAAGATACTGACGATGACGGATTAGATGATGGTGAGGAAGCAGAACTAGGTACCAATCTTACAAACGCAGATACAGACGGTGATGGCCTGAGCGACTATGTTGAAGTAAATAATTGCGTTTATGGACAAAACAACACCGGTTCTGATTGTACCAACCCCATAAATAGTGATTCAGACGGAGATGGACTATCTGATGATTATGAAATTGATAACTCTATAGATCCAAGGGATTGGGATTCTGACGGAGACCGTCTATCCGATGGTCAAGAAATATTAGGGCAGGACAGAAACAATACATCTCATGGGCATGGTGCTACAAATCCACTTGATTCAGACTCCGATAATGGAGGAATAAGAGATGGAACTGAGATAGAAACTGATGACACAAACCCTAACGATGCTAGTGATGATTTTCTTGATGCTTTAGATAATGACGGGGACGGACTAAGCAATGGTGAAGAAATAACTGAAGGAACTGATCCAAATGACCCAGACTCCGATGATGATGGCTTAATTGATGGGGATGAAGTCTATGGACTGAATAACACATATGGTTACACTTCTGATCCAAACAAAGAAGATTCAGATGATGATGGACTGAACGATTCTATTGAAATTAGTAATTGCTTCTATGGTGAAAATAATGATGAATGCACTAATCCTGAGGATGCTGATTCAGATGACGATGGATTAAATGATTCTGTCGAAATTAGCAATTGTGTCTATGGTGAAACTAACGATGAATGTACTGATCCAAGAGATGATGACTCTGATGATGATGAGCTAAGTGATGGGGATGAAACTGCACTTCACAATACAGACCCAAAAGATGATGACTCTGATGATGATGGATTGAATGATGAAGTTGAAGTACTTTGGGTTACCGATCCAAACGATCCAGATTCGGATGATGATGGGCTAAGCGATTTTGTTGAATCTTGGTTGGGCAATTGCTTCTATGGTGAAGACAATGAACAATGTACCAATCCAATTAAACCAGATTCGGATGATGATGGAATAAACGATTATGATGAAATTAATAATTGTGTCTATGGTGAAACTAGTGAACAATGCACAGACCCTAGGACCACTGATTCAGATGAAGATGGAATCAATGATGGTGTAGAAACATCTACATGCACATATGGAACAAATAATGATGAATGTACTGACCCGAAAATTTGGGATTCTGATAACGATGGATTACATGATAGCTCTGAAGTCTACACATATGACTCAGATCCACTTCTTGAGGACTCGGACAGTGATGGGCTGAATGACTCTTGGGAAAGAGATCGTGAAATACAAGGGCTTCAATACAGTTTAATCACTTACGATACGGATGAAGATGGAACGTCTGATGGTGATGAAGACCTAGATGGTGACGGATTAACTAATTTAGAAGAAATAAATACCTATTTTACCAATGAATTCGAAAAAGATTCGGATGGAGACACATTATGGGACGGAGATGAAATAGACCCTTGGAACATAAAAAGAGATAGTGTCAATAATCTATACAATTATCCCTCTGACCCAAATCTAGTTGATTCAGATGGAGATGAACTTAGTGATTTAAGAGAAGTTCTTCCCTCAAATGACACATATAATTCGAGAACTAATCCCAAAAATAGTGACACCGACAACGATGGCTTGAATGATTATTATGAAGTATACTATTACTGGAATGTAACCGGTGATGATAACGACCCTCGTATTCACTATATTGTACAAGGTTGGAACACATCTAATCCAAGGGATGACAATACTGATCTTGATGCTTGGGAGGATGGTGATACATCTGAAGAGAACCCAGTGTTTGGTAATTTTGATGAGGAGGATCCTCCTTGGGGAAGTCCTCCGGCCAGAAGTGGTACACCCCAAGTACCTCCTGACAGTGTTAACAAAACTGAGGAATTCATCTGGTCGGGATACATTGTAGATGATGGAATACCTTACGTTGGCGTCACAATCCATGCATACGTAAACGAATCTGAAGAACCTGAAAGTCCATCTCACCGTATAGGAACGGGAACTAGCGATGAGGATGGATTCTTTGAAGTGCGGTGCAATGTTTCCTCATTGAGTAATCCAATAAGGGCTGGTGATTGGATAATACAACTAGAGAGGCCCTATCAGTCGTACAATGAAACCATAAACCTTGTTGAGAGTTGGAGCCCTGTAAGAGACATTAAAATTATTGGAAACACAACCATAGAAACAGTTGTCCCAATTACTGGAGCAAGCGGCGATAGTACTGTTGTCAATGGAATTCTTCTGGAAGAGGGTGGATTAGGAATAGAAGGGGTGGAGGTCAATCTAGAGTTCAATAATACTGATTATGTAGGATTAACCAATGCAGCTGGAAGCTTCAGCATAGAAATAGATCTCCCTGTAGTTGAAGATTCTAACGAAAAGCTATTCTTTAGTTTTGATGGAGACGATAACCTGACTGATAGCACTGAAACGCGTTATATTAGAGTAATAAACGCAAGTATTGAATTGGACTTTAGCGAAGATAATGAAGATATATTTGACATAAATGAAACCTATACTATTAGGGGCAGCATAAATGGAGATGAACTTGAAGAACCAACGGGCACGATTGAGATAAGTTATAGTGGTAGAATTATCGGCGTAATTAATGTTAGCGGAAATCAAGACTGGGAAATTGAATTAACCATTCCTGCAAATGCAAGTTGGGGTGAGACAAATTTAATTGCAAGTTATTCGGGTGATAGTGTGCACCCTGCCGACGTCGCAATGTCGGATGAAGTCATCATAAGAGGTATTAGCAGTTTAACAGTTGAAATTACTCAAGATGACGAAAATTGTTCTATTGAAGGTTGTCTAAGAAATACCAATGTAAAGATAGAAGGAAACGTTACAGACCATAATAATCAAAGTATAGTTGATATGACTATCAATCTAGAAGTAAATGGAACATATATCGGTTCTGCCACTACAAATAGTCTGGGAAGATATAGCCTAACGGTAAATCTTTCCGATGAGGAAGCAGGTATTCGAGATATCAGTGCAATTCTTATGAATAGCAAAAACTTACTTGGATCTGAAGAAACAACAATTGCTATACTACTGGCAACACCTTCTCTATCAATAGATAAAGAAACAAAATGTGAAAAAGAAAGTGATGAAGAATGGCTGTGCAAAGCAGCTAGGAATTCTGAGTATTACATTAGTGGTAATGTGATTGATGAATTTGGAATCCCTATAGAGGGAGTAACTGTTACTTTATTCAGAGAAGTTTTATTGGATGAAGATGACGGATTTTTCCCACCACCATTGGTAACTGACGAAAACGGGGGATTCGAATTTATGATGTTCGTAGACGAGGGGGAAACCGAGTCCTTCGAGATTGTGATTTCTATAGTAGAAGGAACGCAAGTAGCTGAAATGACTAACGAACTTACAATAATACCGCAAACAGGTGTAAGCATAACTGTTAGCGCTGGAAATGCACACCGTGGAGAAAACATAACGATACAAGGTAACATAATTGATGAAACCGGATTCCCAGTAGCCTTTGAAACTATTCAAATAAATGTTGCTGGAGTTGAGCATTACATTCAAAGTGATGAGAATGGCACTTTCAGTATGAATCATAGACTGGTAGCGAATTACAACCTAGGAATTGATAATCTAACGATTATATTCAATGAAACTCTATGGTATCTAAGAGCAGAAACAAACACCTCTTTTGGAGTTTATGGCTCAAGTTCATTCGAAATGATTCATGTTTCTGGGGACTGGTTTGGTGGAGAACTTGTTAGAGGTGGTGAAATTGAAGTGGCTGGAATTCTAATTGATGACCTAGGAAATCGTATTGAGGGAGATATAACTGCTTCTATAGGGAGTCAAAGTTTGACAACCTTATTCAACAACGATACCACGTTTCTATCCACAGGAATCGTACCTGAGAAGTATAGAAACAATCACCCAATGACGTTAGGTTACAATGGTACTGAATTCATTTATGGTACATCTTACAAGAGTAATCATGAAATCCTTGTACCAAGCAAAATAGAATTTGAATTTGAACCTGAAAACGTATTCCCTGGTGACAGAGTAAATGTTACTCTACGCTTAGTAGAAGATGATGAAGGAACAAGGGATACTTCATGCATAACTGCTCCGCACACATGTCAGGGGCTACCATCAACAAATGTCTCAGTAACGATTACAAAGTATTACGATAAAGGAATACAAATGAACGGAACGGAGACTTATGAATTATTCACAGACATGGATGGGTTTGATGAATTTAGCTTCGTTTTCCCTGAAGATGGAACAAGCGTAACTATTGCTGCTTCTTTCAGCGGCGGTTCACTAGATGCATTCTATGATACTCCACAAGAAGCTGAATTCACAAGCTCTGATGTAGCTATAACTATAACTAAATCTCCAGACGCAGTAGAACCATTTGACTTGGAAAAATACATTCCATTATTCATTGGAATACCGGCGGCCTTAATCGTAACTGGTTATTATCTGTACTGGACACAGAAACACAAGTACGAAGTGAGAAACCTGATTAAACAAATGCAGAAAGATCTGAATAAGGATGAGGATTACAGACAGATAATCATCAAATCATATCACCAATTACTAAATATTCTAAGGAGATACGGATTCATAAAAACAAGGACACAGACTGTTAGAGAATTTACTGATGTTATGAGTAGCGCACTTCCTATTCCTGCACACAGTGTTAAACTTCTGACTTCATTATTTGAAATTGCAAGATATAGTGGAATTAAACCAAAAGTAGTGGATGAATTTGGAATGGAAATGATTGATGGGTCTTACAATATCTGGTGTGTTGAAGCCATTAACAATCTGTATCAGATAGAGATGGAGCTAAACCAAGGCTTGAAAAGTGGAAAGGTTTCAAGATTCACAAACATATTTGGAATGAGGAAATAAAGAATGAGAAAACAGTTCTGGAAACAGTATGGTTCAAAGTTTTTTGCACTCTTTATAGTAGTTATGATGATTACCGTCGTTTATCCAGTTTTAATCGACAATGCAAAGAATCCATCACAATTGTCAGCATATGATGATGACTGGAATGATATTTCACAATTTGCAAATGACATCAACAAAGAAGGTAACGGAAAGCATGAGGTTAAGAGCATCGTGTCAAGACCTGCAATCATAAGCAAGATAGCTGAAGTCGAGAAAAACTCAACCAATCCAACCATAAATGCCAATGAAACTATATTGATTATAATAGGTGTTGAAAGGATTTACAGCGAGTATGACTCAAAGGCTATCCACAGTTTTGTAAAGGCTGGAGGAAAAGTTATTCTTGCAGATGATTCAGGATATGGAAACTCCGCGTTCCATGGAGAGATGGGAAGCCTAGATGTTGGAGTACAATGGTGGACCAATATTGTGCAAGAAGGATGTGAACCAAGCAAAAGTAACACGCTAGTGGGCGGGGTGACTGAGGCTCTGGGTTATGGAAACTCCAATCCTAAATGCAAACCTGCCAGACTTTATGATTCAAAATACTGGGATGAATACAGAAATAATTCCATTGTAGTTATCGATGCAGACATAGAGCAAATGGAATTCAATGGACAATTGATGATGAGTGCGCCTGGGGCGTTAAGAGTGAAGTCCGGAACTGCTGAAGAACTAGCACACTCTAGTCAGCAAGGATTTGTGGATCTTAACCAAGACGGTGAAGGAGGAAGTGGAGAAAGTACCTATCGCGAAAACGTTTCTTACGGAAGACCTGTTGTAGCCGAGTCAAATGTAGGTAGCGGAAAAGTGATATTTGTGTCAGATACCAGTATATTCACAAATCAATACTACAACCAACTAGATAATCGTGAATTTATTTTATCTATAATTGAATATCTTAGCGGTGGGGAAAAGCAAACCATCATATTTGATGAAAGTAGACATATACAATCAGACCTCATATCTTTAGTCTATGTTCAACTTTTTGGAGTTCTAGGATACGTAAGTAGTAGTGAATCACTTGGAATAATATTCCTAGGTGCCATTATCTTGTTATTACAATTAGTGATGTTGAGAGTGGAAAATCCAAAAACTTGGAGACATATGTTTAACATATATGAGGGACGATTGTCTCGATTCAGAGTGCCACACGCACATTATACTCATCCTGAAACCATGAAAGAAGTTTTTATTGACAAAGTAAGAATAACACACGGTTTCTCAAGGGAGGAGTTTGAAATGCTGCCTCCTTCTAAGTTAGAAGAAATGATGAAGGATCCAGTGTTAATTAGATTCATTATCAATAATGAAAAGAATATGACCTTGAAAGAGGTTGAAAAATCCATGCGAGAGTGGAAAAAATGAGCCTGTTCGGAAAAAAGAAAGAGGAAGAAGAAAAGCCTGAAGAAGCGGAAGCTGAGACTGAAGAGCAAAGTGATGCAGTACAAACGTATGTTATGGAGCCTTCATTACAAGAGACACATGAACTGATACAAGGAGTACTAGGTGAAGTGGAGCAAGTTGTAATGGGCAAAAGGCCCGTACTTGACCTGTGCGCCGTAGGTATACTGGCGGGTGGAAACACTCTATTTGAAGATAATCCAGGACTAGCAAAGACTTTGCTATCAAATACATTTGCACAAGCTCTAGGTATAAACTTTAAACGTGTACAATTCACTCCTGACTTACTACCTGCTGACATAACTGGAATTTACATCTGGAATCAAAAAGATCAAAAGTTCCAATTCCGAAAAGGGCCATTGTTCTGTAATCTCCTTTTGGCTGATGAAATTAACAGGGCACCACCAAAGACTCAGGCAGCTCTACTCGAAGCTATGCAAGAGCATCAAGTTACGATAGAAGGTGACACTCATAAACTTCCTGAGCCTTTCGTTACTCTTGCAACACAGAATCCAATAGAATCAGAAGGTACTTATCCTCTACCTGATGCACAGCTAGACCGTTTCATGATGAAATTGTCTGTTGGATATCCTGGAAGACCAATTGAAAGAGCCATCCTAATCAAGCGTAAGCAAAGAGGGAAGGATGAGCACGAAATAAAGGCAATAACATCGCCTGAGAAATTGCGTGAGATGCAACAAAGTCTTGAGAAAGTCCAAATAGATGATGCAATAATCGAATACATTGTTGAGATAATAAACAGAACTAGGGAGGACCCCAGAGTGAAAGTAGGCTCATCACCAAGAGGAGCGCAAGCCCTATTCAAATTGTCTCGAGCTTTGGCTGTTCTTAACGGTAGAGATTATGTGATACCTGATGATATCAAAAGATTAAGTATCTATACTCTGAGACATAGAATAATACTGAAACCTGAACCTCGCATAAAGGGTGTCAAAACAGAAGAAATTGTTTCTCAGATCTTGGAAGAAGTAGAAGTACCAACAACGCAGGGGCAGCTAGAAGACTGAATGTGGAGCAAAAAAGCGGCAGCAGTCGCCGGCGGAGCACTATTCCTAACATTAGCTGGCCTGATTAGGCTGAACTATCTGTTCATAAGCGCAGGATTAGTGATGCTAACCTTCGTTGTTTTGTCTAGCTTTCTAGATGTTTGGATGCCAAATGTCAAAATAAGAAGGGAAACAACATCTGACAATATCTTTGAGGACGGGACCATGAGTGTTAAGTTCATAATCAAAAATACGGGACTAGGTATAGGATTTGTTGAAATTTATGATGACTTGCCGCCTCAGGCAAGAATAATCAAAGGCTCCAACTATACTCTACTTTACATGAAACCTTGGCAAGAAGTTTCCTTCGAATATACACTTAAGCTCCCAATTAGAGGACATTATCATCTGGGACCTGTTAAAATGAGAGTGAAGGATGCCTTTGATCTTTTCTATAATGAAAAAATTGAAGAGTCTGTGCATAGCTTCTCCGTTTTCCCAGAGATAGAAGTGTTAGAGTATCAGATTATAAAGTCAAGAGCGCCAAAACTACTCTCTGGTGCAATGCCTTTACCTATAATTGGCTCTGGTACAGAATTCTATTCACTAAGAGAATTCGTTCCTGGTGATTCACTCAGATCTGTGAACTGGAAAGCCTTAGCAAAAAAAGGGAAAATGATGGTGAACGAAACAACCAGAGAGGACGTAATGGATGTGATTCTATTAGTTGATGCTAGAGAAGTCTCTGCTGTCGGAGGAGGCAAGGATACTCCTCTTGAAATGTCCTGTAGGGGGGCTGCGACATATGCAAAGCAGCTTCTGGATGAAAGAAACAATGTTGCTCTCATGATATATGGTGATAATGTTGAGAGAGTTGATTTAGATCGGGGGGAACACCACCTTTTCAAAATCTTGACGTCTCTCTCGAGTGTTGTGCCAAAAGGAAACCTGACGCTAGAGATTGTACTTAGAGATGCTCTGCCCTACATACCTAGTGGCTCACCGATTATCCTATTCAGTTCATTAGATGATGATCACACAATCTCAGAGGCTTTCACTAGTACCATAAGCCGTGGCTACACAATAACCACAATTTCACCATCAAGTCTTGATTTTGAAGAAAAAATGAAGAGAATACCTGATGAGCCACTACTAATTGCTCGTATGGAAAGGGAAAATATGGTTTCGGAGATTAGAAGCTTTGGAATGGATGTTGGAGATTGGAAATCTGATGAATCGGTCAATAATGTTCTACAGGAGGGCTAAATGGAAGAAGTTGAAGATAAACGTAGTAGAATCCCAAAAATAGGAGAAGTCATCAACTACAAGGACTTAATTGGAGATTACCCTATTATATTCGCAATCAAGATTGTTTCAAGTCTGGCGCTGATATTTGTCATAGTTGAATTCTACAAATACCACAACCCACTTGATTCGCTGATAACTAAATATGCTAGAAATGGAATAAGTGGATTCAAACCTGACCCTTCTATCTTTGTAATGTGGAGTGCTTTAGCGGGATTCCTATTCTATATCTTTACTTTATTCAAAGGAAAATACAAGTTTTTTATCTTACTGGGAACTTTTCTCTTAGGCTTCCACTATATCTCAGATCCTGCTTTAGATTGGCAAATGGGAGACAAGGTTATTCCTGCAAAAGGTGAAGACGAAAAATGGCAATGGAAACCTGTAAGAATTTTGTACGAGGACAAGGCGGAGAGCGAAAGAAGAATTGATGATGCAACTATAAGAGCCTCGAACATTATCTTTGGTTCATTTGCCTTTTTAGGTTCTTATGGCATATGGAAAAGAAAGGGATGGGCGATAGCTGGGTCAATTGCTCTAGCAATAATTATTGGGTTTCTTTACAATCCAAATCTCTGTCTTGATTATTCAGACGCGGATTACTGTGGTTATGAAACAAAAACTGAAGAGAAAACTTGGGACCAATATCTTGCGAGTGGAATCTTTATCGGTTTAGGTTTTGTGATATATATTGAATTGTCCTATGCGGCGATAAAATATGAGAATTATGCAAATCAATTCAAGCCAGCTGGCCTAGATATGTCACTACTGACAGATGCACAGAGAAAAGGGGTTTCCAGAACTTTGAGAACTTTGTTTGTAAGTTATCTAATTAATCTAGGTGTTATGCTGATTATTACATTCACATTAGCAGAAATTGTAATCAATGTAAATGATTATCTAGCAACCTCAGAAGGCAGAATACAAGACTCAATAGAATTACAAGGACCATATGGGATTGTATTTACTTCTCTTATCTTCTTCATGCTTCTAGGCTTTGTTAGAATGTTTATTGGAGCTGATTACGAAACTGAAGAAGCTTAAGATATATCAATCGGCACATTTTCCTGCGGAAGAACTACCTCATATTCCTTTAAATCATCAAGAAAAGCCTCTCGATTGTCTCCATGATATAGTATTACTTTCTCAGGATTACATTTGTTCACGAAATCGACTATTTGGCTGTGGCCTGCATGGCCACTTAGATCAAATGACTTGTACTCACATTGGATATCAAAAGATGGAGAGTCAGGATCTCGTTCCAACCTTATCTTGCCTGTTTCTTTCAGAAGGTGCCCATTAGTTCCAGGAACTTGAAAACCTGTTAGAAAGACGGCCGATGATGGGTCCTTGCGCAGTTTTGATAGGTAATGTAGAACGGGGCCTCCATTTAGCATCCCTGAGGTAGTCACTATTACATCTCCATTTATTGCCGCATCTCTTTGACGACTATGTTTTACAAAATTGGTTTGACGAATTGCCTTATGCAAAGAGGATACATCTCGAATAGAACTTGGATACTTCTGGAGAATTCTAGCTATGTCACGACCCATCCCATCAAGCCATACTTCTAGACCCAAACTACGAGTGAGCATCAATAACTCTTGAGAACGTCCAAGCCCAAAAGATGGAAGAATAACTTTACCTCCTGAGTTTACCGTTTCTTCAATCGAATCCACTAACTCTGATTCTATCTCTTTCCTTTCAGGATGTTCTCGCCCACCATAAGTTGATTCTATTGCTAGGGTCTTACACTGCCTAGGCTTTGCTGCTCTAGTCAATTGTGTATCAACTGTGTGTATATCTCCTGTAAACAAGAAATCCTGCTGAGGAAAACCAAACATTACAGCACCAGGAATATGTCCTGCATTGAACATTTGGAATTCAAAACCGCCTCGGTATTCGACCCTACCAGGTTTTGATGGTCTTAGATAGTGATTAAGGTCTCCTATAGCCGTAGGGTGGAAAGGGCGAGGGTAGTTTTCTAATTCAGACACACGAAGCGTGTCCTCAGCCATTCTTCCAGCAAGCGCTCCTGTTACTGGAGTTGATACTATGGGAGTCCCTCGGCTTGCCACATCTGGAACTAAACCACAATGATCCAAATGGGCATGTGTCAGCAAAAGTGCATCAACATCTGGAGCTGGGAGTGGAAATTTAGGAGGATCATCTGGTTGAATGCCATAGTCTAGAAGAAGTCTACCTTCGTCTCCCTCCAGAACTGCTCCGACCCTACCTACCTCTGATGCTCCACCTAAGTAGGTCAATGAAACTGCCATTCGAGTTTACCTAGTTCCAGTCGTCCCAATCATCAGATGATTCACCAGTTTGGACTGGGGCGGGTTCATCATCAGAGTAATCTTCATCCCAGTCATCATCTTGACGATACTGTGTTGCAATACCAATAGCTATAATTAAACCCAGAAAGACAAAAATATACCACAAATCTGTAAGTGCTGATGACAATCTCGATGTGAAGCCTTGTTCCACAGTAATGGCAAAACTATAATCCTTTCCTTGATTCTCTAGCTGACTAGCTACTGATATTATCACACTCTCTTCATCACCATCTCTAGCTTCATCCCCCACCGTGACCCGAATATTGACTGTCTTAGAAGTGCCGGCTTCGACCTCGAGTGTTGAACCCTCCATGAATACCACACGCCAACCTGAGGGATATTGTGCAGAAAGTGTGAACTTGTCGTTACCATTAGCTTTGTTGTCGATATTCAGTTGAAACGTATAACTATCACCAGGTTTCAGTGTCTCTTTAGACTTAAATGAGGACAATGTAAATCCTGACTCTAGTCTTAGAACCACCGTTATCTCTTGACGAGCGAGAACACTCGAATCAGAAAGATCTTGTGCAATTGCATTAAAGGAATAACCGTCCTCCTCGTAAACTGCTTGGCTACCTACAGTAATTAGAAGGTCCAGACTTTTGCTTTCTCCTCCTTCCAAATTGGTTTCAGTTACTGTGGCCCCATCTTCTTTGAAACTGTATGACCAGCCATTAGGGTATTCATCATCAGGAATGTATAATCTAATTGTACGCTCATCTTCAACAGCTGACTCCAAGAGCAAGTCAATCTCAAAAGTCTCCCCAGCCTGCTTATTGATGAAAATTCCAGCTGAACCTTGGGGATTTACGCTCAAAACGAGGCCAAACGTACGTGTAACGGAAAGAGTCGAACTGTCACTTTTGCTAGTGTTCCCTTGAGATATTCCAATTAATTCAATATTAGCAGTTTCAACATCGCCTCCTTGGGCTGGTTTAACCCAGACTGTTACATTTGCTACATTATCGCCGTCTCCTGCACGTGGTAAGTTTTCAATTGTTATGGAACCTGCATTAAGATCACCATACTCAAACTTGACTTCCCAATCGGGCGGAACATCTTGTGCTAACAACTGAACCCCGTCCGTGGCCTGACCCTGATTAGCAACACTCAATGTGTACTGATTCCACTCGCCTGCAACTCCTTTGGAATTAAGATTTGACACTGCTTGACCAGAAGTCTCATCTTCAAAATAGAGGGTAACTTCATATTCGGCACCGACCGAGGTCTTTGTCTCTAGGTCAAATGTTTCCGAAACTACTGCATTTTCAGATTCGCCTGTGAACACAACTACGGTACTCTTTCCAACCATTTCTGTTGAATCGGATGCTGATATAGTGAAAGTTATGGCTTGTTCATCTCCAGGGTTCAGACTACTGCTCGTCCAAGTTTCGGGACTAACTGCCCAATTATCAGATGTTTCACTGGGAGTTATGGTAAATTGATCTATTTCGTCTCCAGCATTCATAATGAATATTTGGTAATCAATATCTCCACCAACTGCTACATTTTGATCGGGCTCAGGAGTATAAAGATACACTCCGTAGGCATCCATTTGTATTGACTTTTCCAAAGAAAACTCGTTACCTTGCTGATTAATGGCTGACACTGTTACTGTATAGATTCCCTTTCCTTTATGATTCTCTGAAGGTTCAGCAGGATCATTGTAATTCCAAACAATATCTTCAAAACTATTAGTTCCCGTTTCTTCATCGGGTTCGTCTATTTCAGTCTCGCCAAGGAATAATCTATTATCTTCAGAGTCAAATATTTCTACCTTAAAGGCAGTTATATCATAGGTTCCAAAAGCATTCAGAGCAGTCCCGGAAACAAACATTTTGGAGATGTCGGAAGGAAGATTAGGTTTGAAATTCTCAGTGTCGGTCAAATCCTCTGAATCTGATGTTGCCAGATTGTATGATTGTGTATACACCGTAATGTCACGCACAGGATTAGTCGTAGTAACTAAGCGAGATGGAGAATCTCCACTTTTCCCAGAATCAAGTTCTATATTGACTGCATTGTCCCCATCGTTTTCTAGCTCAAGGACTATGTAATTATTCGCGTCAAATGTATATGTTGGACCAACGTCATCCTCCCAGTAAATGTCCACGTGTTCCTCATTGTTAGTTTGGAACGCAGTTGGGATATTCATATCTCCAGAGGCAAGAAGCTCGCCCCCAGTCATTGTAGTTCCATCTCTAACGTACAAATTAAGATGACCACTGTTAAAATTCGCAGAATTCGCGTATAGATATAGGTGGAAACCAACATCAGTTCTATATGACTTAACTGGTAAATCTGTCTGTAAACTTATATTCAGAGCGAAAAATGCACTGCTACCTGGTTGAATAGTCACCTGATCAGCGTCACCATGGCCACCTGTCTCCATTGTATGAAGGCGGCCAATTCCATTGTAACTGTAAAGATAAAGAGATACGTCTTGCTCTTGATCCTCAACCTCTTCCGCTGAACTAGGAGACCAAGAGAATAATACTCCTAATAGCGCAAAAGACAGTATCAATGATACAAATTGGCTTCTGTTCACACTATCTTTAGCAATAAAAGGTCATAAATAGGTATCCCTTCGAAAAAAATAGAATCGTGGGGACAACTACGAGCTTTGCTCCCACTTACGTGCAATGCCTTCAAGGTCCCTTATGAATTCAAATAAACGAGTGCGTGCGTGTTGGGGGATGTTAGTATCGTTTATCTGTTCCTCCAAAACTGATATTGTAGAGTATACTCTAAGATCTAAATCGTCTTTCTTGTTAAGTAAATAAGTTTCCAGACCTGTAACCACATTAGACCTCACATTCCTAGGAACTGATGAATCCTCTGCAATAGAACTTCGGATATCTTGTGATAAGTTTGAAATCTGCTCTTCGACCATCTTACTTCTCCTTAACCTAATGCTAGATGGCGTCGCATCTGGAGGGTGTCTATAAGGCTTAGGCTTTGTTGCCCCTAGAATCTATTTCACCAGATCTTATACGGCTACTACTAATTCTACCTCCATCATAGGCATCGACCATTGGTATCACAATCACTTCCAAAGGTGCTGTACCATTTTCTTTGCGAACTTGGTTAAGCCTGTTAGCCATCTTTTCGGTCTCTTGCGATACTAGTATCCCGTCAAACTCCTCTCCAAGTGCAGCTGGCCCCCAATTATCTTCCAGAGGGACGATTTTTACCCTATGATTAGCATCTTTTGAACGTAGCCAGCCCTCAAGAGTATCTTTCCTATCTGCGTAGGAAGAAATGTGAGAATCGGGTCTGTTTCTTGCAGCACGTTTATCTGTTGTCAAACCAATCAAAACTTCTTGACTAATTTCGATAGCCTTCTGGAGTAAGGCTTCATGGCCCCTGTGAAACGGATCAAACGTTCCTCCCATACAGACACTTTGCATTTGTTTCAATTAGGTCAACCATAATATAACCCTTTAATCAGATTGGGGTACTGACTTATGGACATTGAACGTGATTATCTGCCTTTGTTAATAATTGGAAGCATATGCCTACTATGTACTACATTGGTATCTCTAATCGATATTAGTGAAGATTCGGGGTTCTTGGTCTGGTTGGATGCACTATATCCATTCCTTATGTGGCTTGGTGCTGCATGTTTTGCAATATCATGGATTCGATGGAAGAAATACAGTGAAAAAGACTAATAAACTCCTAGTCATCAAACTGATAGGGTAAGAAACATGAAGCGAACAATGATCCTTGCACTGGTTCTGCTTTTGCCAAGTTCCATCGCAGAAATGTCACATTCGCCCAAGGAAGTTAGCGAGGGTGAAACATTTACTGCCCTGATTGATACAGAAGAGGATGTTTTGAGTGTATCATTCTATGTTTGTACTCTGGAAGAACCATACACTTGTTACAAACCTGTAGATCAAAATCGGGAAGATACGGATAACGGAAGATTCGTTTTTACTTACAAAGTGAAGAACAATGATTACCCCGGATACAAATACGAACTAAACAAAGAAGATAACTCTACCGAGATGATTCCTCGGCAAGATGATTACGTGCACTATGAGGGAATGGAAGTCGTAAAAATGGAAGGTACAGACAAATACTACTTCAAAGTTGACATAAAGACGACCGAAGAAGAAGACGACTCTTTACTTTACGCGCCCAACCTGATTTTAACTATCTCTATAATAGCAATGATAGCACTAGTCAATCGAAGATGAACTTCGGTGAAATATTAGTCCTTCTCAATCCGCTATTGGTAATCTTAGCAATATATTTTGGCTATATTTATATCAAAAGTAAGAATGTAGAACATGGTAAAAATTTTGAAAGATTGTTACATGCCCTCTTTACTACACACACAATAGCATTAGTTCTACTAGCCTATTACTTCTTCAAGACTGATCTAAGATTCGAATACGTATCTGACTACTCTGCAGAGACGTTGTCTTTAGGATACAAATTGGCAGGTATCTGGGCTGGGAGAGATGGTACATTACTGATATGGGCATGGGCGACAATTTTGTCTATAATCCTTGAAAAGAGATTTTATTCCGAAGATGATGAACAAATACAGATAACTTCAGTTGTGGGTTGTGTTATACTCTTAGCATTTTGCATCATTCAGCTTTTTATCAATCCTTTCAGTTTAAACGAGACTGTACCTGTCATCGGGAATGGATTGAATCCCGTACTGCTATCTCCATACATGATAATCCACCCTCCAATAGTCTTTGTATCTTATGGAATGATTGTTCTCCTTTATGCCTCTGGAATAGCTTATCTAGTAACTGAGAACCCAAAATGGAATGATACTATCAGAAGATGGGGGAGAGGATCCTGGATAGGTATGAGTCTAGCACTAGCCCTTGGGGGATACTGGGCATATGTAACTCTTGGATGGGGAGGATACTGGGCATGGGATCCTGTTGAAACGGCAGGATTACTACCTTGGCTAGCAATGACAAGTTTGCTGCATACTTCTGTCATGTCTAGACGTAAGAATGAGTACCAAACGTTGGGACCGCTTTTGGCAATGCTTACATTTGTACTAGTACTGTTCGAGTCGTTTGTTACAAGAGGAGGAATATGGTCATCAGTACATGCGTTCATTGTGGAAGAAACAGGAGGAGCCTGGAGCCGCTTAGGATATGTACTTGAGAATGATATTTCTGTTAGGGGCTTTACAATACTAATGATAATCTCTATGATTGTAACCTTTGGATTAGTAGCTTCTAAATATAGCAAAAAAGGACCAGAAAAAACAAAAGAATACGGCACTCTAGAAGACTACTTTAGTGAAGACAATATCTTCTTTGCCGCAATATACACTCAACTCTTGATACTAACAGTGACATTTGTTCTGCTTTTGGTCAGAGTAAATGGGTACATGGCTCCAGAAGTCTTTGAAGTGAGATTAGCTCCCTTCGTCGTGATTCTTGCAGCAATTTTTACGATTCACACACTTAGACCCTTTATTGATTTACAGAAAATTTTGGTGGTTGTCGGCCTTGGAACTGTTTTCAGCCTAGTCTACGCAATAATGTCTGAAGGAAATAGCTGGATGGTAGGTGCTATGGTACCATGGGCATTCATTTGTGGGTATTCTATCTTTAGGTATATGTGGAGGTACAAGACCAAGAAACTACTTCCTATGCTGAGAGCTTGGGGGCCTTACACTGCGCACTTGGGAATGATGCTAATCCTTATTGGATATTGTCTTTCTTATGGATTAGATACTGAGGATACTGTAACTCTACAGGAAGGTGAAAGAAAACCTGTGGGAGAATTTGTTATACAACTAGTGGAGATTGAGATGGTAACTGAATCAGAAGAGATAATGTTGATTGCATCTGTAATAATCACGGAGGACGGAAAGGAGATTGTCAATGACAAAATCTCTAAAGGATTAGTCTCCGGAGGAGTTTACTTGAAACACGAAATTGACCGGGACATCTATCTTACTCTTAATAGTGCAGATGCAACCGATGTCAATGAGAGCACAGCCACAATAACTGTAAGAGAAATTCCAGGTATTATTCTAGTTTGGACTGGAACTTTAATGACGATACTGGGAATGTTAATGACCATGTTCACTGAATGGGAACCTGGGAGAAAGTGGCTAAGAAGTATAGGAAAATAAGTGCCAGACCACTGGCGTTGTCGTCCTGGCGGAATGTCAGACACCGCACTCCTTCTCAACCCCGCAACCCACTCGAGCGTCGGAAGTCCACGGTAAGGCTGCTCCCTTCCGGGCCTGACCCAGTCCCCATGGCAAAGATCCGAAGTCTGCCCTCCGGCAAACCTCTGCAATCACCTGCGACCCCGAGGGACAGGATATCGCAGTTGAAATGCGGATTAGACAGCCCACTGGGTGCGCCGCCACCAGCCGTCACTCCCCCTAAAGACGATTGAGGGTCACAGGGTACGCCTAGCTCCCCAGCCAAGTCCAGCTCTACCTCTTTTCTAAGCTACTATTTGGAGGTTTGCATTCCGAAAATACGTTGAAGGCCTCGGGCCGAACCACGAAATAGCTTCTCAGTCCATGTCTCTTTATCAGCACTAAATTGATTGATTATTGCATTACCATAGGGGTCTATAGTTTCACTGACAACTCTAGCGTATCCATGCTCGTGAATATCAGATAAGGTGTCCTTGTAATAACCCAATATATTCTCATAGAGCATCTTTCCAGCTACCTGAGGTGCTGTAACAGCAACTCCTGCAGCCTGCTTAGCTCGAGTGGTTGCCTGCAAAGTTAGAACTCCGCCCAATTCCAAAAGTGATTGACCTTCTTCGGTTGCAGTGTCAAGGAAATCCTGCATTACATTGGCGACCTCACCGGTTACATCTCCTGCAGTTCTACCAGTCCTAGAGAACAGTTCACCAATTGATTCCTTTATCTCATCGACATTCCCCATAATTTCCTCTCTTGAAAGAGGTGGGGTGTCTATATTCTGTGCAAAACTTGATGTTGTTTTTTCCAGTCCATCAAGTAATTCTTGTAAAGACCCTGACAGCTTATTGGATTCTATGTAACCTTTTTCGACCAATTCATCTTGTAATCTGTCAAGATAGGCTTGACCGCCTTTGACTGAATCCGCAAAGAACGCAAAGAGCCACAATGGCGAAACATGAACTGTAGCTATGCCAACGCCCTCTATCGCATTTCCAAGCAACTTTCTGGTAGCATACTCTCCTTCAAGACCTTCATCCTCGTAAAGCCCTTCAACACCTCCAACATTCTCAACTGCAAATCGAAGAAGATTTCCAACAAATATATTGTAGGTCGTAGTGTCTCTAACAAAATCAGGTAAGACCAGATCACTAGTCTCTTTCAGCATCCCGCCTGTAAGTGCTGTCAAACCACGGAGATATCTTTCAGGAATCGATAAGGTGTAGAGTGAGATGTCCCAAATGGCCTTTCCAGCTCTTTTTAATGGCTCAGGCATCTATAACTCTTCCACCAATAATAACCGTTTCAATATGATTTATTCCAAAATGATATGTTAGATGACGATAATCAGGAATGTCACAAACAAGAAGGTCTGCTCGCCATCCTTCAGCAATACAACCTCTATCTTTCTTTCCTATAGCAAAAGCCGCGTTTATCGTTGAAGCAACCAAAGCTTCAGCAGGAGTCATTCCCATTCTAAAGACGCCTAATTGTTGGACAAGTTGCATTGACTCTGTATAACAGTTAGGATTGCAATCAGTTGCCAATGCGATTGGTAAATTATTAGCTATCATCTTCCTAGCGGGAGCAAAGTGATCTGACAATATTGCCAAAGGTGTACCTGGAAGAAGGACTCCTATTGTACCGGCATCACGCAAGGCTTGAATGGTATCCAAAGTCGAACCTGCAAGGTGATCGGCACTAATGACTCCTAATTCAGCAGCTAAACTACCTCCACCGCTGTCCCCGAACTCATCTGCATGTATCTTAAGGCCAAGGCCATTTTCTCTTGCGGATTGTAGGACCTTTCTAGATTCCTCTTCTGTGAAAGCACCTTCTTCACAGAAAACATCACAGAACGCAGCCATATCTTTGACTCTAGGAAGCATGTCGACAACGTGAGAAATATATTCTCTGCGGTTTATCTCTTCAGGAACTGCATGCGCGCCCATGAAAGTAGTGACGGTTTCGGCCAGACCAAGACTACCAAGCCAATTTGCAACTCTAAGCTGTTTTAGCTCAGTTTCAGTATCTAAACCATATCCTGACTTTATCTCTATTGTAGTAGAACCATGATTAATTGCATTCTTGAAACGAATCAACGACTCGGCCTGAAGTTCTTCTTCATTCGAGGCACGTGTCTCTTTAACTGTCCGAAGAATACCTCCACCATCGGACAAAATCTCTTGATAAGTACGGCCTTGTAATTTCCATTCTAACTCATGCTCTCGTGAACCTGACCATACTAGGTGCGTATGGGGATCAACAAAACCGGGAAGGATAACTTTACCACTAACATCAATCACTTTGGCATCAGGTGCATCAATATTTTGACCGATTTTTGCAATCTTATCACCATCTACCAAAACGTCTGTGTAAGAATGCCTTTCAACTAGGCCCATCGCTTCTCCAAAAAGAGGTGAAGTAGTGGCTGATGGCGTGACAACTTCCGTGGCTCCGCGTAAAAGAAGCATGATTTCCAATGGAGCATGTTCATAAAGACATCGCTTATCTA
>CAYFGG010000005.1:0-20041 GCA_964342795.1 uncultured archaeon
GAGATCTTCCATAATGCACTCCAGAAAAGAATACAGCTCTTTCATTAGACCATCCGTACATTTCTCCAAATGCATTGAAGCTAGTTATAGCTTTGAGCGAGTCAACCATAGTATATCCATAAATTGGCCTCTCAATTATTTCCTCAGTGCCTGCCAGAACCTCACCTTCAATTGTTTCAATAATACTACCTATAGTTATTCCGCTCGTGAACTCTCTTATATCAACAATTGCTTCATTATTTCTTCTACCTGACATTGTATTCACAACTTTTCCACCATGTGATGAATCATAATCTACCATTGCTTCAACCAGTTTTCTAACAGTTCCGATTCCGGGAGATGCTCTACGGCCTTTCTCAAAATCACAAACAACAGAAGGATTTACTTCTAGGAGAGTAGCTAGTTCTTTCTGAGAGAGCTGAAATATTTCTCTCCATTTTCTGAGAGTTTCACCAGGTTTCTCTGAAACAACAATCTCTCCTGCCATGCGGCGTGTAAGTTGTTCTTGCACATTAGTTTTATTTCATAACGCTATTTAATTTTATGTGTATTAGACTTCGTCAATCAACTTATTTTATAGCGAATGAATTATTATATAGACATTACAGCGTCGAAAATCGTGAACTCAAAAAATTGGATTCCAAAAAGCATATTCCTGACGAAAGGTACAGGCGTGCACAAAGAGAAATTAGCATCTTTCGAGCTAGCTTTGAGAGATGCTGGGATTGCTAGTTACAATTTGATTTCGGTTTCCTCTATTCTACCTCCTAATTGTGAAATCATTGACAAAAATACAGGAAATGAAATGCTTTATCCAGGGCAGGTCGTTCCCGTTGTTTTAGCTCGTTCAGAAAGCAAAATTCCAAGTACATTGGTCAGTTCAGGGGTGGGAATTGCTATTCCAAGAGACAGAAATGATTATGGATATCTTTCCGAGCATCACACAACAGATATGGATGAGAATCAAATGGAAGATTATGTAGAGGATTTGGCTGCAGAGATGTTGGCAACCACTTATGGCCTTGAATTCGATCCGGATGCTTCATGGGATGAAAAACGAGAATTATGGAACATTGATGATAGGATAGTTAAAACTAAGAGCATAGTAGAGATTTCTGAGACAGACTCTTCTGGAAAGTGGACAACTGTTGTTTGTGCAGCTGTTTTGATTATCTAATTTTTACCATAAATCCTTAAATGCCACAATAACATGGCTATCTCTCCCATGCGCGAGAGTACACCGTTATGGTCATTTCGGAAAGGTGTAATTCCATCAGCGTTGTCAATAAGTTTGGATGGTAGATTTGCAGGTGTGGGCCATAAATCTGGTCTTCTTCTTTTGAACGAAAGGGGGCAAATCACTTGGTCTACTAAGAAGATAAGAAGAGTTAGAGATATTTCAGTTTCAACTAGAACTGGCCGAATGTCTATTGCCAGCGGCCAAAAAGTGATTTATCTAGTAGATCGGAAAGGTTCAGTCATTTGGCACCGGGAGCTTCAAAGTTCAGCCGTGTCCACCAGTATTTCCTCTAATGGGAACGTAATTGTGGTTGGAACCAGTCTTGGTCGTTTAATTGTTTTTGATGGTAATGGAAAAATGCTTTGGGAAGCCCATCTAAGTAATGCTGATTTTCCAGTCAATTCAGTTAATGTTTCCTCGGATGGGCAATTCATTCTTGCAGGAACTGACTATTCTCATGTATATCTACATGACATAAAAGGCAATATTCTATGGTCAGAGGAGACTGGTGGAGAAGTTATTCAGACATGTATAAGTTCTAATGGAGATTATGTAGGATATCTTACCAGTGACCGTACTTTCTCTTTTGGTGTTAAGAGTTCTAGAGTACTTTGGGAAAAGACATTTTCCAAGCAGCCTGTTTGGATTGATATGACACAAACGGCAGATTTTGTGTCTATTGGAGAATCCTCTACAAAAATCACCCTTTTTAGCAAAGAAGGGCGTAAGGTCTGGGGTTTCCAACCACGTTCTGCCCCCAGAGGCGTCATGGCTAGTGGGGGAGGGTACGTTTTTGTTGGAGGGCCTACCGAGATTTGCAAATACAGTCTTGAACCGTATCTAAAGCGGCTTCTTGTACGATGCAAGAAAATGATAGATAAGGCAAATTCAGAAAATCTTGACACAACAACTGCTACTAAGTATCTGGACCTTGCAGTTTCAGCTTTACAAAAAGCAAGTCACTTGGATTTTCTTGTAAATATTCAACAGGCAAGACGTTCAGCACGTGAAGCACGTGTGATAGAAAGTGATTTGACTCCAAATGAAAGAAGAATTGAACGCAATGAAATGGAAGCCTCTACTCAGGATGCTCCATCTTTGGATATGGGTTCGGAGGATGAGATGCTTGCTAAATTGGTCCAGTTGGCAGAAATGAGAGAGAGTGGTATTCTTTCTGAAGAGGAATTTGTCATGGCTAAGACAAAACTTTTGAAACTGTAACTTAAACTTAATATAATCTGGCTACATTGAAAGCCTTATGTCTACTCCAACAACTCCTGAGTATTTGATTTCAAATGCTGAAAAGTATGCTAATGAACCGGCAGTATCATCTAAGAATTCTTCCGGAGAATGGGACACAACAACATGGTCAGAGTTTTTCAACCAGACAATGGATTTAGCAAAGGCTCTGAAGGCTATGGGGTTCGAGAAGAATGATAAACTTAGTATCTACTCCTATAATCGTAAGGAATGGTACATGGCCTATGCTGCAGCAAATTTCTGTAATGGAATTGCAGTGGGTGTTTATCATACATGTTCACCAAATGAAGTTGAATGGGTTGTAGGGAATTCAGATTCTAAGGTTGTATTTGTAGGAAATAATCCGATGGATGGGGGAGACACAGGAAAGATGTGTTCCTATAGACTTCATGAGGCGATGAATTCACTTGAAAATGTTGAAGTAATTGTTGTAATGGAGGGGGTTGATATGCCAGATCATCCTAAGGCCATGTCTTGGGCAGATTTTATTTCTAAGGGAAAGGACGTAAAAGATTCAGCAATTCAGAAATGTATTTCAGGCATTAATCCAAACGATACAGCCACCTTGATTTACACGTCGGGAACAACGGGTAATCCAAAAGGTGTTGAACTTACCTATGATAATATGGAGTATGAAATTGAAAACGTGCTAAAGATTCAGAGTTATGAACAAGGTCACAAATATGTTTCTTGGCTTCCGTGTGCTCATGTTTTTGGACAATTGCTAGACAATCATGCATGGATTAGAGAAGCAATCCATATGCATGTAGTGGATAATCCTCTACACGCAATTGATTATTGTAAAGAGGTTCAACCCCATCTTTTCATTGGAGTCCCAAGAATCTATGAGAAAGTTTACTCAAATCTCGTGGCTGGTTTAGGAGGTAAAGTCAAGCTTCTCAAGGTACCAATTTTAGGTGGAATCATCAAGAAGAAAGCGAAGGCCAAGATTGGCATGTCGAATTGTATCTACGCGATTACTGGGGCAGCACCAATAAATCAGGATATTCTCAAACTTTTCCATGCTTTAGATGTGCCTCTCTTCGAAGGATATGGTATGACTGAAACAACTGCAGGTGCAACAATAGGCCACAAAGGAGCCAACAAGTTTGGTTCGGTGGGTAAGCCGTTTGCAGGGGAACTTCGAATCGATAAACCTAATGATAAGGGAGAGGGCGAGATTCAATTCCGTGGCAGGCATGTAATGAAAGGTTATTACAAGAATCCAGAAGCAACAGCAGAAACGATGGATGGTGAATGGCTAAAATCTGGTGATTTAGGCCGTATTGATGAGGATGGTTTTGTTTATGTCACCGGCCGTCTAAAAGAAATATACGTAAGTTCAGCTGGAAAGAACATAGCTCCACTTGTTGTTGAAGAAACCATGAAATCCATTCCGCTTGTTTCTCAATGTATGCTCGTTGGCGACAATCGAAAATTCTGTAGTGCTCTTTTCACACTTGACGTAGGTGCAATCCTTAGAGATAAACATGGCTTGGATGGAGCCACAGAAGTGCCTAAGGATCCTAACGAACAAATCGCTAAATTAGAGTCACTCGGAGCTAAACTATCTGACTACACAGACAGTCCTGATATAAAAGCTGAATTGGAAGCTGAGGTTCAGGAATTGAATAAAAAGTTTAGTAATCCTGAACAAGTTAAGAAATTCACCATCCTTCCAAGAGATCTCAATGTGGATGAGGGCGAATTGACTCCAACTCTTAAGATACGCCGTAAACAAATCAACGACAATTGGGCAAAAGAAATAGAAGCAATGTATTCTGAATAAAGTAATGTTGAGAATAACATTCTTTTTAGCCGGCACTTTAGCAATTTTAAATCTGTATTTGACTGAAGAGCTCTTGGTTCAGCTTCTTTCAGTTATTTGTATAATTCTGAGTTTGGCAATAGTTGGCGTTTGGCCAGACCCATTGCCCCCGCCTCCTCCATCAAATCTTTGGTCTGATGCACCAGAGGCTAAGGAACGTGAAATGAAGCACTGCTCCAATTGTGGTAAATCCGTGGACCAAAAATGGTCAATGTGCCCCTACTGCTCTAAAAAGGTATGAGTAAGTGGTTTTTTGCAGTAGATAGAGGTGGCACATTTACAGATATAATAGGTATTGATTCATCAAATAAAATACACACAACCAAGATTCTCTCAGAATCATCATCCTATTCTGATCCAGTTGTTGAAGGAATACGTAAAATCCTCAATCTATCAGAAAATGATAAAATTCCATCCCATGAAATAGAGAGAATAAGAATAGGAACTACTGTAGCAACAAATGCCCTCCTTGAAAGAAAAGGTTCCAATACGTTATTATTGATAACACAAGGTTTTGGTGATATTTTAGAGATTGGTAATCAAGCAAGGCCTGAAATTTTTGATTTGGCTATAACGAAACCAGAACAGTTGTATTCATCAGTTTTGGAAGTCCATGAACGTCTAGATGCAAAAGGCAACATCGTTCAAGATTTAGATGAGTCCCGCTTGGAAAAAGATTTGGAAGTTTTGTCCAGTTCAGAAATAGATTCTCTTGCAATTGTATTGATGCACTCATGGAAAAATTCTATTCATGAAGATAGATGCTATGAAATAGCCAAAAAGGTAGGATTCACGAACGTATCAATTTCGAGCAGATTGATGCCTACAATCAAGATTGTTGGTAGAGGCCAAACAACCGTTGTTGACTCTTATCTTTCTCCAGTTTTAAGAGAATATATTTTATCACTGAAAGGTGAATTAGGTGAAGTTTCCATAGAATTTATGCAAAGTTCAGGAGGGCTTACAGAAGGTTTGATGTTGACCGGAAAAGATGCAATACTTTCAGGGCCAGCAGGAGGCGCAATAGGTTCAGCATCAGTCGGTGAAACAAACAATTTCAATTCCGTAATAGGTTTTGATATGGGCGGTACGTCAACTGATGTTTCTAGATATGATGGAAATTTCTCTAGGGTTATGGAGATAGAAGCTGGAGGGATAAATTTTCAGACTTCTAGTTTAGACATAAAGACTGTAGCCGCAGGTGGAGGCTCCAAAATATGGTTCGATGGGAGAAAATTGCAAGTAGGACCCGAGTCTTCAGGAGCTGTACCTGGTCCAGTATGTTATGGACTTAATGGAGATTTGGCAATTACGGATGCTAACCTAATTCTAGGGCGCATAAATCCGGATTTTTTCCCATCGGTTTTTGGGCCTGCGCAAAATAAAAAATTGAGTGCAGAAGAAACGGTAAAGGACTTCAGACGCCTTTGCTCCGAGGTTAATGAAAAAACTCAATCAAGCTTATCTGTAGAAGAACTCGCGATTGGTTTTGTTAATATTGCTAATGAAAAGATGGCCGCGGCAATCAAGGAGATTTCTGTTTCTAGAGGTTATGATGTAAGAAATCATGTTCTTGTTTGTTTTGGGGGTGCAGCTCCACAACACTGCTGTGGAATAGCTAGAATCTTGGGAATTAAAAAAATCGTCATTCATCCACTTTCTAGTCTTCTTTCAGCATATGGAATAGCGAATGCTGAGCAGTTTAGGTATGGCATCAAGTCCCTCGTCACCAAGTTTGATTCTGAATCATATTCGAGAGCCATTTCAGAGATAGAATTAATGCAACCAGCCTTGATAGAAGAACTTGAAAATCTCGGTATAGAATCAAGCTGTATTGTAAGCAATCATTTCCTTGATTTACGAGTTTTGGGTACAGACAGTTCGATAACAGTTCCAGTTTCAGGAATTGATGAGATGCAATCTATGTTTGAGGAAAAACATAGAAATTTGTTTGGTTTTTATCCAGTTGGTGAACTAGAAATTACCAACGCGCGTCTTGAGGTCACAGGGAGTCGTGAGATAATAGACGAGTCATCTCTGGTTATAGACTCATCAAAATCAGAACCAAGTAATCATTGTGAGGTGTATTTTGACAATAAATTCATTAGTACGCCAATTTATCCTAAAGATTCATTGCCAAAGGGATTCAAATTATTGGGCCCAGCAATTATTCACGATTCTAATTCAACAATCGTGATAGATCCTGGATTTAAGGCAAGCATCAATGATTTTGGCCATATAATAATAAATCAAGAAAAACTTGCTGGCTCCCAAGTTTCAGATGATAGAGATCCAATTTCTCTGGAAATCTTTAGCAATCTTTTCATGAGCGCAGCAGAACAAATGGGTCATACTCTTCAGAATACAGCACATTCGGTAAATATCAAAGAAAGACTTGATTTTTCATGTGCAATCTTTGATTCAGATGGTAATTTAGTCGCTAATGCACCTCATGTTCCCGTACATTTAGGAGCCATGGGTGAATCAGTCAAATCAATAATCCTTTCTAATGAAGGGAAAATGAAGGATGGTGATTTCTATCTAATAAACAATCCGCACAAAGGTGGCTCACATTTACCAGATCTAACAGTCATAGCGCCTGTTTTTTCTGGTTCTAAGGAACCAATATTCTATGCAGCCAGTCGGGGACATCACGCAGATATTGGAGGCATAACACCTGGTTCCATACCTCCATTCTCTACAACGATTCAAGAAGAGGGAATAGTAATAGACAATTTCTGCATTGTTAATGGTGGCAAGTTGATGGAAAAAGAGTTCGAGAATCTTTTAAGATCTTCTAAGCACCCTGCTAGAAATATAGAAGAAAGAAAATTCGATATCAATGCACAGATAGCTGCGGTTCGAAAGGGCATAATGGAAATTGAATCTCTGATTGGCAAGTACAGTCTTTCTACAGTAAAGTCATACATGCAGTATATTCGCGAAGATTCTGCAGAAGCAATTAGCGATGCGCTGGCCGATTACCTTTCTGGTGAAAAATCAAAAGAGAGCACGTTTGAGGATTTTTTGGATGATGGTTCAAAGATAGCCGTGAAAATCAGAATCACAGAAGATAATCAGCAATCTCCTCCTTGCCGTGCGATTGTAGATTTTAGCGGGACTTCACCTCAGATGGAAAATAATCTTAATGCCCCGATAGCCGTTACCAAAGCTGCAGTTCTATATGCCTTCAGACTTCTAGTAAATAGAAACATCCCTTTGAATTCAGGGTGTTTAGACCAGATTGATATAGTAATACCTGATGGCTCTTTGTTAAATCCTAGTGAAAACGCAGCTGTTGTTGGCGGTAATGTCGAGACATCTCAAAGGATAACAGACGTCTTGTTGGGCGCCTTAGGAATTGCAGCAGCTTCCCAAGGAACGATGAACAATTTTGTTTTTGGTTCAGCCGATGATACTGGAAAACAATATTATGAGACAATAGCCGGCGGTTCGGGGGCGATTAATGGGAGTGATGGTGCATCTGGCGTTCAGGTACACATGACGAATACAAGATCAACAGATCCTGAGGTTTTCGAGCATAGATTCGATGAAATCAGGCTTGATTCTTTCAGAATTCGTAAAGGCTCAGGAGGTTCTGGGAAGAATAGAGGAGGTGACGGGATTGTACGGGAGATTACTTTTTTGGAACCAAGAAAAGTTTCAATAGTGTCTGAAAGGCGCAAGATTCCTCCCTACGGGATGTCTGGAGGAGAACCAGCCTCTTGTGGTCGTAATTCTTTGGTAACTGAATCAGGCGAAGAGATTGATTTAGGTGGAAAGTCTGAAAGAATTGTTTCTTCTGGAGAGAGAATAATAATCAGAACACCAGGTGGTGGAGGCTTCGGTTCGAAGTGACCTCAATACTTTTATCATAACCATTACATAAGAGGAGTGTGGACAGTTTTCGTGTCGTCGCTATAGTTGCTATTCTGATTTTTTCGTCACTTCCAGTTTCAGGCATTGAGTCCCCTCAATCAAAGGGCAAGTACTTGTCAGAGATTCCTATTGTAAAGCAAAATCAATGGAATGAACTTCCTTGGTGGCAGACCACATCTAGAGACTTGAACCGTAACGGTGTTGTTGATTGGTTGGAATCAGTAGAATCTGAATATCCAGTGGGGGTACTGTATGACCAAGATATAACTGATGAGGATATTGAATCATTGTTGAATCTAGGAATCATAGTTAGGTACCAAGTTGATTCAGTTAATGGATTATTGTTAGGAACAGTATCATCTGAATTATTCCAGACAATAAGCAATCTTCCCGGTGTGTTAATGGTAGAGCCATACGGCAAGGTGGTCTTCTTTGGTGATGTGCAAACTCCAGCGATTAAGGCTAGTAATTCATCAATCTACACTGAAGGAGCATGGGATCTTGGTTTTACCGGCAAAGGTTCCAACATTGCAATTGTCGACACTGGTATAGATGATGAACATCCAGGTTTGGCAGGAAAATCTATCGCGGGCTTTGATGCAGTTTGCACTGACGATCCACTTTGTATGGCCTCCTTCCAAGAAGATGACGGTACCTTTGATCCTGATGACCAAAATCAGCATGGAACGGCTTGTGCAGGTATGGCAACAAGCACAGGTATTCTGCCTAGTGGCGAGTCATCTAACTTTACTGGCGCCGCTCCCGATGCAGACTTGGTTGATGTCAGAATTGGAACTGCATTTGGAGCAGGTCCTTTTGAGAATTACATAATAGAACAAGAATTCTATGAGTCTGCTATGAACGGTTTACAATGGGTCATAGACAACAAGGATACTGCATGGTCTGGTGTTGAGAACGAAAGTCATGGAATAGATATTATCTCTTTGTCATGGGGAATAACATCACATGAGAGTGGGGGTTCTGATGGAACTGACATGTTTTCTCAGATTCTTGATGAAGCTACATTGGCAGGTATAACAGTGTCTGTTGCCGCAGGTAATAGTGGTTCTGATAACGACGGTTTGTCAGGAATGGGTGCTTCAAGTCTTTCAGTAACAGTTGGGGCACTTGATGATAAGAACACAATAGATCGTTCAGATGATGGCATCGCTTCATACTCAAGTCGAGGTCCTCGTAAGGATAACAATGATGGTAATCCATATGATGAAATGAAGCCCGATGTTTCAGCTCCAGGCACTAATATTGTTCAAGCAGAAGCATGCCATGCTAGTGGAAGTTGCTACAACAGGATTCCGGGACAGGATGCATCAGATAATGGTTACAGTGGAAGAGGTAGTGGAACATCTTATGCCACACCTGCAGTTTCCGGCATTATTGCATTGATGATTGAAGCGAATCCCGATTTAGATCCTTTGGCATTAAGAGAAATTTTGAGGTTAACTTCCGAACGAAAAGAAACATTATCTTCAGCTGATGGTGAGGGTGTCGAAGACGGACCATGGGCAACTTATCCAGAATTAGACCCTTATTGGAATCGTCACTTTGGCTGGGGAATGGTAGATGCACATGCAGCTGTTAAATCATCGCTTGTTAACACAGAGACTGATAATCTTAACGTTGATTTGCAGGCCTATATCACTAATCATGTCAGCGGTATTGACTTCACAACATTTAGTGGGATTTCTTGGGCAAGAACGGGAACAGTCAGCAAAGTTGAGTACAGTTTAGATGGTAAATCATGGAAAGAGGCTCAGTATGGTTCATCAACGAACGCCTCAATCTATATCGATTGGATAATTTCACTTGATTCTGAGGAATTATCATTTGCTGGCGATCATGTCCTTTTGGTCAGATCTGTTGGTGAAGATGGTACTCATTCCATTTCAGATCATTCGGAATTTTATGCATACGGAGAATCATCGGAAATAGCGAGTGATCGCATGCTTGCAATCATTTTTGTGATTGGAGCCCTAGTATTGACGGCCGTTGCTGTAACAGCTTATCGTAAAAAATTATTTTACAGCCAATAGTCAAATTGATTGTGGCAAGTCTTAAATCAATAACTTGTGTTATAACAATGTGCGTATTGGACCAATACTAGTTGTAATAGGGTTAGTTTTGGCACTAGCAGGTGCTTTAGGATACACAATAATTTTCCCTACAATGACCATAAATGGTCAAGATTTTGTAAGTCAAGCGAGTAGAGATGCTAACAATAATACAAATTTTAAAGATTACAATTCTGGTGATGAAGTCATAATACTTGACGAAGTAGCTAGAATGCAATATGAGTATGATAAGCAAGGGTTTACCTCTATCTGGGTAAAGTCAGTTGGAAATGGAGATGTTGTTAGATTTGTCTGTGATTCGAATTATATGAATGATTTTGGAATTGGGAGCAGCATAATCATAACGTTAGAAATTACACAGGAGGGCCAATCAGAGGGCTTTAACTGTGATGCCAGTGGACGATTATCTACAACCAGTGAGTATGGATTTGTTGGTTTAATTCCAGTAGGTCTGATATTAGCGGGATTCGGTATTTTTTCTTATTTCCGACCAAAGGTTGTTTCGCAAGACGATGACTGGGGTTCATTTGATTCGCCTGCAGCACCTGTAGCACCACCGGTTGCTCCACCCATGTCAGCACCTCCTGCAATGATGCCACCTAGTGATGCGGCAATTCCACAACAGCCAGCTGCGCCTCCTCCTATGCAGCCAGTAGCACCACCAGCTGCAGCTCCTGCAACTATGACAATAACGGTTCCACCTGGTGTGGCTCCGGGTCAAGTCTTGACAGTTACAATGCCAAGTGGGCAGGTTGTTAACGTTCAAGTTCCTCCTGGCTGTGCGCCAGGTTCACAATTCACAATATCGGTGACACAATGAAAAAAATATCTGGAAAATTTAGCTCGCTGGCCATCGTTGGCCTCTTAATGTTTACAGGCTGTCTCGACATTTTAGGTTCAGAAGATGCGATTGGAAACAATTACAGCCCAGATGCTGAAGTTAGTGTTCTTTCAGGAAGGACAGTAGTTTCCTTGGGTGAAGAAGTTCAATTCGACGCTTCAGAATCATCAGACAATGATGGTACAATTGCATCATACAGTTGGGATTTTGGTGATGGTGAGACTGGAACAGGTATTACAATAATTCACAGATATCAAAATCCAGGTGATTACATTGTTTCTCTATCAGTAACAGATGACGACGGTGCTGTTGGTAACAACGATCGGAAATTAACATACATTACCGTGCTTCATGGAACGGTCAATGAGGATTCAGGTCTCCCAAATGCAATCATATCCGTTAAATCTTCCGTTGTAGTTCCAGGTTCTAGTGTTGATTTTAATGGAGCAGGTTCGTGGTCTTGGCTTGATGGTTCTCCTTCCACTGATGAGATAACATCTTGGTCATGGGATTTCGGAGACGGTGAGACAGATACTGGAGCAGAAGTATCACATGTTTTTGGTTCCACTGGCGGATTTGACAGTTTTTCATCTGTGGGAAGCTATAGTGTAAAATTAACAGTTACAAACTCAGATAACAATCAAGATACCGTTTATCGTACGATAAGAGTTGTTGCAGCAGAGTCATCTACTTCTTCATCCCCTAATCCAAAAGTGTATACTTCAGTTTCAATAGGGGACCCAAGAACCTTAGACCCTGCAGAAGCTTATGATTCAGCAAGTGGTTCAGTTCTATCCAATACTTATGAAACTCTAATTTTCTATGACAGAGACCGGGAAGACAAGCTAATTCCAGTATTAGCAGAAGAAGTTCCAACAGTTTCTAACGGAGGAATCTCTCCAGATGGATTAACTTATACTTTCAAAATTAGACAAGATGTTACTTTCCACGATGGCACTGTTATGACTGCTGAAGATGTCGTATTTTCGATTAATAGGTTATTGGTTATGGGTCTAGGTCCTTCTTGGATGTATTCAGAGCTTTTGGATGATACTGATGAGGACGGTGATGGAATAGTTGATAGTATTGTCCAGATTGATCAATCTACAGTTCAATTTACACTAAAGGAATCTGCACCTAGATTCTTAGCAGTTATGGCATACACTGCAGGTTCTATCGTTTCTAAAGATTGGGTGAGCAGTAAGGGATGCGCTTACCCTAGTCCAGGTGTAGAATGCATAGGCATTCAGAAAGAAGTCATGGGCACTGGTCCATACATGATGAATGAGGATTATGGAGGAAAGTGGGTTCCAGAACAATATGTATTGATGCAATATTATCCAGACTATTGGAGGGGCTGGTCAGCGTCCGAAAGACAATCTAATGGGTTACCTGCTGAATTCATTGAAACGGTTCTCTTCAAAAAGAATAATGATCAATCTGCTCGATTATTAGAACTAAAATCAGGTCACGCAGATGCAGTTTACGTTGAGCCTAATTACGTTGACGAAGCACTAACATATGATAATATTCAATATGAAGATCAGTTACCTTCGTTAACGATGTTGCAAATATCCTTCAATCATAACATATCTAATCATGAAGGTTCAGCACCCAGTAGCGATTTCTTTGCCAATGAGGATGTTCGGAAAGGATTCTGCTATTCATTTGATTATGATTCATTCATCAATAACGTCATAGACAATAGAGGAATTCAACCCACAGGTCCCATTCCCGAAGGATTATTGGGGTACAATCCAAATGGTCCTAAGTACAGTTATAATCCAAGTATGGCTGAAGCTCATTTCAGAGAAGCAGGTGTTTGGGATGATGGGTTCACGGTTGATGCATACTATAACCTAGGAAACGATGTGAGACTTAATGGCCTCTTACTTCTTGAGAATGCGTTAGAGGAACTGAATCCCAAGTTTGATTTGGTAATTCAAGGTTTGGAATGGCCATTATTCTTAGATAAACTCAAGACTCGTGAAATTCCTATTTTCATGCTGGGTTGGGGTGCAGATTATGCAGATCCTCATAATTTTGCACATCCTTTCTTGCACGGCGCAGAGGGTTACTATCCATCTAGTTATCTCGGATTTCAGTACGATGACATTGATGATCTAATTGATGCAGCAGCATCGGAGACTGATCCTTCAACAAGAGAGCAGATGTATTTTGAATTGGCTGAATTGGAGCATGACAAAGCTCTCCACATATGGGCCTATCAACCCATTAGCTACAAGATATGGAAAGATTGGGTTAATGGATGGTACCACAATAGTATGCATGGTACTCTGTTTTACACTATAAGTAAGAGTTAGACGCGTTTATCTTAAGTAAAACTCTCCTTGGCGAGCAGTGAAGCTTTGGATATATGTTCTTCGGAGATTAGCCCTCACGATTCCAGTTCTGTTAGGTGTTACAGTAATCACCTTTTATTTGTCTTATGGAATGGGAGATCCTTTAGCACCTTATGTCACAGAAAGAACAACAGATGAACAGTATGAAATGTTGGCAGAAAAACATGGAGTTAATGAGCCAATATATGTCCAATATGTAACATATCTAAGGGGAATAATAACATTTGATTGGGGTTATTCAAAGGTTGTCAACGAGGAAGTCTCAGAAGCACTTAGGTATAGATTTGCAGCAACACTGGAATTATCCATATTAGCTTTTATTGTTGCGGTTGCGACAGCTCTTCCTTTAGGAATTTTTTCATCCATAAGACAGAATAGGTGGGAGGATCATTCGATAAGGTTATTCGCACTATTTGGCTCTGCAATTCCTATTTTTTGGTTTGCACTTTTCCTTCAGTATTTTTTCACATTGTACACAGATTGGCAGATTAATGGAAGGTTGGATCCATACCTTTGGGATATTGAGGATCCTATAGACACTCCAACTAATTTTCTTTTAATTGATGCGATTGCAGCAGGTTCTTGGCCTCACTTCATAGATGCTTTGAAACATATGGTTCTTCCAGCTACTGTCTTAGCGTATGGTTCAATGGCTACGATTATCAGATTGATGAGAGGGAATATGCTTGATGTTCTTGGTCAAGACTACATACGAACAGCAAAATCTAAGGGACTTACTGAGAATCAAGTAACTTACAAACATGGAGCACCTAATGCTATGATTCCTACAGTGACTTTGTTAGGAATGGGTTTTGCAGGATTGATTAACGGTTCCGTTTTGACTGAAACGATATTCACATGGCCGGGTTTGGGTTCTTGGGCCATTACGGCTATGAGAAGTTTGGATGTTTCAGCTATTTTAGCCTATACTTTATTCTCCGCATTTCTTTACATTATAGCGAATTTGATTGTTGACATTTTGTATGCTTTTTTAGATCCTCGAGTTGAATTAGGTGGCCATTCTAGCATAGCTGAAATTTTGGTTGTTTCATTTTCTATTTTAATGCTCATTATAACTTTCTTAAACATAACAGCAGCAGTTTGGTTTGGTCTTTTCATTATCGTTTCTTTAACACTGCTTGCAGGTTATTCAATTGTAAAGAGACTCACGGAGAATCCAGAAGATCTTTGGGTTGTCTTTTTACTTAGTGGAACCTTATTTGTTGTTTGGTCTATTTTGTCCGGTTTCTTCATGACAATTCTTTATGTTTCACTACTTTTCTATTTAGTATATTTGGGATATTATTGGGATGGTGTAATGGAAGGATTAGGTCCTAAGTATGATGAATTCAAGAGGGCAGCTTATCAGGTTAAGAGAAATCCATTGACTATGCTGGGCTTGTTCTTAGTTTTATCCTTATTATCAATCGCCTTGTTTGCTCCGTGGCTAGCTCCACCCTCTGAGAGTCAAAGAGATCCAATGAGAATGGAAGAGCATTTTGAATATAATTTCAATCATCAACCACCATGTTATCTTTCATGTACTGCAGAGTCAGGTGAAGAAAATGGCTACATTCTTGGAAGCACAGATAGAGGTTATGATATCTATTATGGAATAGTATGGGGGAGTAGAACTTCTCTGGATGTCGCCGTTAAAGTCGTTTTTACGGGTACATTTATTGCAGCAGTTATTGGCGCAGTATCAGGATATTACGGAGGCCGTGTAGATGATATCGTTATGCGAATTACTGATGTTTTCATTGCAATACCCGGTCTAGTTCTGGCTTTGGCAATTATTGCAGTTACAGGCGATAATTCTATTGAAATGCTGATGTACGCTTTGATTATTGTCTGGTGGCCGGGTTTTACTAGAGTAATTAGAGCGGAAGCTCTTAGAATCAGAAAATTACCATACATTGAAGCTGCAAAAGCTGCCGGAGCTTCTGATTTTAGAATAATTTTCCAACATGTTCTTCCTAACTGTATAACCTCGATAATTGTGATTGCAACTATGGATATGGGAGGTATTGTTCTTTCATTAGCAGCATTAGGTTTCCTTGGATTTGGTGGAGGTCCAGATCTTGCTGAATGGGGGAAACTTGTTTCCTTTGGTCAGGATGATATTTTGACAGGAGAATGGTGGGGATTCTTTTTCCCTGGACTAGCCATAGCACTTTGGGCTTTGGGCTTTTATTTACTAGGAGATGGAGTCAGAGATATACTCGATCCAAAGCAGAGGAACTAGATGCTTGAGATAGAAAATTTAAAGACCAATTTTAACACGTATGATGGTGTTGTTAAGGCCCTCAATGGCGTTAATCTAAAGATTGAAGATGGGGAAATTTTTGGTTTGGTTGGAGAAACGGGTTGTGGTAAATCAGTAACTTGTTACTCGGCTTTGAAGCTTCTTCCAAAAACAGCAGAAATAGTCGATGGAAAGATTATTTTGAATGGAGAAGATATAACTCATGCTACTGAATCTAGACTAAGACAAATAAGAGGCGGAGAGATTGGTATAATATTCCAAGACCCACTATCTGCTCTGAATCCAGTAATGACGATTAATGAGCAAATAGGAGAAATCTTGTTACTTCATCAGAAAAAAGAGGTAGATGATTTTGCTTCCGAGGAGAAAATACCACCCTACAAAAGTGAAAAGTGGAAAGGTTCTCCAGGCGTTGAATTCACAATAATGGCATTTTGTGTTTCGTTTATTTCCCTTTTTACAATGCTTGGTCAATTTGCTTTTGGATTGCCATTTCTTTTAGTCATTGTGTCAATGCTATTGAGGGATTATTTACAGAGGGATCTTCCAGATTCAGCTCTAGATTTGATGGTAATTGATGCATTGTCTAGGGTAAAATTACCAGATCCTAGACAAATAGCTCAGTCTTATCCACATGAATTGAGTGGAGGTATGCAACAAAGAGTAATGATTGCCATGGCCTTAGCAGGTAAGGCCAAAATGCTCATTGCTGATGAGCCTACGACTGCCTTGGATGTTACAATCCAGGCTCAGATACTTCAATTGATTAAAGATATCCAAAAAGAGCAGAACATGTCGGTTCTTTTGATAACTCATGATTTGGGAGTTGTTGCTGAAACTTGTGAAAAGGTGGCAGTCATGTACAAGGGTAAAATTGTTGAAGAAGCATCAGTAGATGATATTTTTACAAATCCTAAGCATGAGTACACTAAGGCATTATTGGATGCAATACCAAAAGGTGGTAAAGAACGATTAGAAGTTCCGAATATAGGAGAACCTGGGGCAATATGAGCAATAAAATACTATCAGTCAATCAATTAAGGAAGCATTTTTCCGTAAAGAATGTTTGGGGAACTGACATTGCCTTAGTCAAAGCTTTAGATGGTGTTGATTTAGAAATCGAGAAAGGAAAAACTTTTGGTATAGTTGGAGAGAGTGGCTGTGGCAAGACTACATTGATGCGCACTTTGCTCAGATTAGTTGAACCTACATCAGGTTCAGTAGTGTTGTCGGAAGAACTTACAGAAGGTAAATTTTCAGGTAATAATTTAGAAGAATTGACAGGTGAGGAATTGCGCAGTTTCCGTAGAAAGATAGGCGTCGTTTTCCAAGATCCAATGGGCGCCTTGAATCCTAGGATGTTGATTAAGGATATTGTTAGTGAACCATTAGTGATTCATGGCCGAACTGAGAATATTCGTGGGAGAGTTGTTGAATTGTTGAATAATGTTGGTCTTGGTGAAGAACATTTGTACAGATATCCTCATGAATTTTCAGGAGGTCAAAGACAGAGGATAGTTATTGCAAGAGCTCTTGCACTAGAACCTAAAATTCTGGTTTTAGATGAACCCACTTCTGCTTTAGATGTATCTGTTCAGGCTCAAATTCTTAATTTATTAAATGATTTACAAGAAAAATATAATTTGACATATATTTTCATTTCACATGATTTGTCTGTTATAGAATATATGTGCGATCGTTTGGCAGTTATGTATCTGGGGAAAGTAGTTGAAGAAGCAAATACCGAAGAATTATTTACAAATCCTCAACATCCTTACACCAAAGCATTGTTATCAGCAACTCCTCAGTTTTTTGCACATGATAGAAAAAAAATGATGATTCTTGGAGATGTACCTAGTCCAATTACTTACCTAGATGCCTCTAAAGCTGAGTTAGCTACTGAAATGACTGAACAAGAAAGACTAGAAGTTAAAGCAATAGAAGGCAAAGGTATTGAGTACATCGTTAGGTCAAGCTTGAATCAAGTTTTACCTTTAAAGGAAGTGGGAAATAGGCACTTTGCAAGAGTCTGATTAAAATGACAGAACAGGCACCGATTTCAAGATTAATTTCCCACATGAAGGCTCATCGTTCCACGATGTGGTTAGCCACTTTATTCTCAGTCCTGAATAAAATATTTGATTTGGCACCACCTTTGTTGATTGGTGCTGCAGTAGATGTCGTTGTTATGAAAGAGGAGTCAGTATTGTCCACTTATGGATATATGGATACTAAAGAACAACTTATAATTCTATCAATATTAACGGTAATAATCTGGGTTTTAGAATCACTCTTTGAGTATTTTTACGGAGTATTGTGGAGAAATCTCGCTCAGTCCGTACAGCATGATTTTAGATTGGATGCATATTCTCATATTCAAGAGTTGGAAATGGCTTGGTTCAGTGATCAGTCTAAAGGTGAACTGATGTCTATATTGAATGATGATATTAATCAATTAGAACGTTTTTTGGATAAAGGAGCTAATGAATTATTGCAAGTTGGTACCACAGTTGTTGTAATTAGTGCTATTTTCTTTTACATTTCACCTACCATAGCAATCTACTCAGTTATTCCAATTCCAGTCATTATTTGGGGTTCCTTCAGATTCCAATCAAAAATAGGTCCTCGATATGCAGAGGTGAGAAAGGAAGTAGGACTTCTAAATGCTCTTCTTTCCAATAACTTGAGTGGAATCAGTACAATCAAGAGTTTCACCAGTGAAGAACTTGAAATTGAACGCGTAAGGACTGCCTCTCAAGCGTATCGGGAGGCCAACCGCCGAGCTATCAGACTTAGTGCAGCCTTTGTACCATTGATTAGAATGGCAATTTTGGTTGGTTTTACTGCAACTTTGTTACATGGAGGCATTGTCACACTTAATGGAGGTATGGCAGTAGCATCATACAGCATTATGATATTCATGATGCAGAGGTTGCTTTGGCCACTCACAAGACTAGGTGAGACATTTGATCTTTATCAGAGAGCAATGGTGTCCACAGTTAGAGTTCTTGATCTTCTTGAGACTGAGATAAAGGTTGTTGAGGGAGAGAAGGAACTTAACGCAACCCAAGTAAAGGGAGGAATCAATTTTCAGGACGTTGATTTTGCTTATCCAGATAGAGAACAAGTTGTTTCCGGTTTCAGTTTGGACATTAAGCCTGGAACCACACAGGCCATAGTTGGCCCTACAGGTAGTGGTAAGACAACAGTCATTCGGTTATTATTGAGATTCCATGATCCTTCAGCTGGCAAGATTTCACTTGATGGTGACGATATCAAAGACCTTAGAGTCAAGAGCCTTCGTTCAGCCATATCTTTAGTGACTCAAACAATAACTTTGTTCCCCGGAACAGTTATGCAAAATATTGCATACGGTAAGAAAGATGCAACAGAAGAAGAGATAGTAAAGGCAGCCAAGGTTGCTGAGGCTCACAAGTTCATTATGTCATTGCCAGATGGTTATGAAACACAGATAGGAGAAGGTGGTCACAAGTTATCTGGTGGCCAAAGACAACGTTTGTCCATTGCTAGGGCCGTTTTGAAAGATGCACCAATTTTGGTCCTCGATGAGGCGACTTCTTCTGTTGACAACGAGACTGAAGAAGCATTACAGAAATCACTGGCAATTATCTCCAAGGACCGAACAACGATTGTTATTGCACATCGCTTATCAACAATAAGACATAGCGATTCAATTATGGTTCTGGATGAAGGGAAGGTTGTTGAATCTGGCAGTCATGATGAATTATTGAAGAACAATTCACAATATGCCAGACTTTGGAACGTTCAGACCGGAAAACGATAGTCCGTTGTCCTTATCATCCCCTTTCTTTGATTCCTTAATCACGGGCCCGTAGATCAGCCTGGAAGATCGCCTGCTTTGCAAGCAGGAGGCCTCGGGTTCAAATCCCGACGGGTCCACCATTTTCCTAAAGATATTTTTTTAATGGATAGCAGATGCCAGTGTATGCGTGTACTAATTGCAGTGATGATTTCCATCATGCTTTGCTTCCAGCCAATGATTTCTTTAAGTGAAAATTCAAATGACAATTATGAAATTGTACCTTTTTCTTCCTTACAGGAATCTTCAGTGCCTGATAATTGGTGGGAAGATACCAATATGGATAAGGACAAGAATAGAATGCATGACATGCTAGATATTGCACTGGAACAGGGTAAGTATGTTATTGACGGAAAGATTTCAGTGTTAGTAGATTTTGATCACATGCCAACTGAAGCAGATGAACAGTTGTTAATTGATGAAGTTGGTTTTG
>CAYFGG010000006.1:0-19974 GCA_964342795.1 uncultured archaeon
TGCTTCAAATTCTTGCCGAAGCCTATTCCAGGGTCTACGATGATATCAGAACGCTTGATTCCTGCGCTTTCAGCAGCGATTATTCGGCCTTCAAGCCAATTCTTGATGTCTTGTACTGTATCATCATACTGAGGATTCTTTTGCATGTTTTCAGGAGTACCCTGCATATGCATGATTATGACAGGTATTTTCATCTCAGAAACAGCTTGAATCATCTCTTGATTTCGTAATCCTCCCACGTCATTCACCACGCAGGCTCCAGCCTCCACCGCCTTTCTGGCAACTTCCGCCTTCTGAGTATCAATAGATATTGGAATATCAGATATACTTGTGATGAATTCGATTACGGGAATAACTCTCTCTAACTCTTCCTCCGCACTTACCGGTTTTGAACCAGGCCTAGTGGATTCTCCACCAATGTCGATTATCTCTGCACCCTCTGCAATCATCTGTTCGACTCTGCTTTTGGCCTTATCTAAGTCAAAATGCCATCCACCATCGTAGAAAGAATCAGGAGTTACATTCAGAATTCCCATCACATGGCATTTGCCATCTAGCTTTAGCTTACCTAAAGAGAGGCTCATTCACGTAGAACGAACTGTGAGGCACATATTGGACATCCGATCTGAATCGGCCTCTGTGTGGTTGTGATAGATATCAAACCTCCACAGGAAGGACATTGTAGTTCGATTGGTCCAGGAGTTATATCCTCGAAATCTCCATCAAAGTCATCACCTTCTGTCAATATTCGCCTTACAGCCATTGCCCCGCCTATCAATCCAATTACAGCTATGACAGATCCTCCAATCAGCATTGTGCTACTATAACCTTCATCATCAACAGTGTCTCCTCGTCCTCCACCACCCGAATCAGATACGACAACATCCACTTGATGAGTATCATATCCGCCTCTGGGGTCAGTCACAGTGAGTATAGCTGTGTATGTTCCAGGTTCATTGTAAGTTCTTTCGAAAGTCTTAGAAAATTTATCACCAAGCAGGTTGATGTTTGTACCACTGGGACTTATCAATCTCCATTCATATGTCAGCATAGTGTCGTCTCCATCTGGGTCGGTTGATCCATCACCTGAATAAGCGATGGTTTCTCCGGTTTTAGCAGACTGAACGATATCACTCCAAGGTGACGTAGCCGTAGCCCCAATGAAAACTGCTGCCTTAGCAACTGCGATAGGAGCGATGTTTTCCGGTTTGTAGACCTTTATTTGCAAGGAATCTGACCATGTACTAGCAAGTATATCCTCATTGTCCCCTGTAGCAGATATTTCACGAGCCATAAGTTGTGCCATGTAGGTTCTCTCTTCTGAACCTTCTGGTAAAGAATAATTGTAACCATTACTGGTTACACCACTATCTTTACTCTCGAGTAATTCTCCATTATACAGTTTGAAGAAACGGATAATTCCAAACCGATCTCTTAGGACTTCCTCGCCACTGTCAGCTTGTAATTCACCTCCGTTAGGTCCATTGAAAAATGCATTACGGTAAAGTCTTACGGTTTGCCCCTCACTCACCCAGTCAGAATAAACGCCATCACCAAAACTGAAACGATATTCTAGGTCTGCTCGGTTATCAGGGTCGTAGGATTGTGTGACGTCAAACGTTACAAAGCTACCAGCAGGAACATCAGTTATGTTCGAACTGAGTATTGCGACAGGCTGAGTATTTGCTTTGACTTCTACGGAGAGTATCTTCTCAGTTGATTCTTTGCGCCTTTCATCCCTGACCATGACCTTTATCTCTTTATCTCCAGGATTTGAGAAACTCAGGTCCCAAGTGTAATCAGCGACCCAAGAAGTCCACCCTCCATCGTAGTAATAACGGTAATCAAGGTCCGCATCACTATCAGCCCTATCTTGACCACCATCTGTAGTCTCGTTATCATATGAGTCCCCCGCATCAACTCTGATAGATTCATCCACCCAAACCACGTTATTGTTCAAAAAAGCAGCGACTACTGGGCGATCATTAGGAATCTCTTCGATTTCTATAGTTGTGAAATCCTTGTTGTTGCTGAAACGAGTTTCCTGACGAGGTTGATTGGTATCTTCGGCCAGTCCGTATATCTCATGATATCCAGGAGTTGTCTGGATTCCATACCAGGTTATTTCGAAAGATGCAGATTCACCATTACTGAGCGTTTTACAACCGTCACGCTGACCAGTTTCATCCGCATCACAACTGAATTCAGTTATTTTGGTCCCATCTGCGTCAGGGTCTCCATCGTAGATTTTCACACGCCATTTGGAAGTGTCAGCACCACCATAATTCGTAATCGTCATGTTGAAAATGATGTCTTCATCCTCATCTGGGTTCTCTGGAGTGTAAGCGATGTCTACACCCTCTATCGCTAAATCAGGTTTGTCTGTTTGCCCTTCTGTTGTAAATAACCAAACATAGGCCAAGCTTCCAACAGCCATTTCCATAGGACCATCGTTGTCTACATTTCCAATTGCTATTCCTCCATAGTGGCCGGAATTACCAGAAAGTGCGCTTGTTTTAGCTTCAAAGTCCTCAGTTTCCCCATCATAGATGAATAGTTCACCTCCAGAGGTACCATAGATTAATTCGGCAAATCCATCACTATCGAAATCACCGGTTTCTACACCCCATACAGAGCTACTATCGACAGTCTTAGAATATTCAACGCTGCGGGTATCCCCATCATAAACAGTCATCTTAGGTTTGTTTTCTCCCTTTTCACCAGTACCAACGAGAATCTCTTCATCCCCGTCATTGTCCACATCACCAACACCTATTCCATAGGCATAGTATCTACCAGTGTCTATCACTGAACCATCAACCGAGTAAGTTCCTCCCATTCTCTGGTAGACTCTAACATCAGCAGATTCCTGTTCATCTTCTCTATCATCTCCACCAGTCCCCACAACTAGTTCATTTGTACCGTCTCCATCCGGATCACCACTGTCAATTCCACCGACAATCTGTCCCAAATCGCTTGATTCCCACTCTTCAGAATAACTGGAACCTCCATATCCAAACACTCTAACATTTCCATGAAGGGAGGTGGTACCAGCAGTTGCACTCTCTATCTCTAAATATCCTGAGGCAATTCCAATTTCAGGATAGGTCGAACCATCAAGCTCAGATATCGTAATTCCTAGGGCCGTATCAATGTTACCACTTTGGTAAGCTTCCACAATATTGCTTCCGCTTCTTTCAAAAATATAGAGATAACCTTCTGCACCATCTCCGTCCTCTCCTTTCGGCTCTCCAATAGTACCAGTACTAACTGCAATTTCATTGTCGCCGTCATTGTCCAAATCTCCGACTGCAATTCCAATAGGGGCCCTGTCAAGTATGGGACTGACCCAATCAGTTTCGTAAGTCTTACCATCAAAGGCGAAGATCTTTCCGGAGTTCGATCCGACAAGTATCTCTAAATTATCATCATCATCGATGTTACCCATTGCGACAGCATAGTTCTTTCCACCTTCAAGGCTGTACACCTTCTGCCCACCGTTACTACCTGCTTCACTCTTCCAGACCATGGAATGCTCAGATTGAGAGGTGACTTCCCAGCCAACTAACACTCCTGAATCACTACCGTGAATTATCCATGGTTTGTCAGGTCCATTCATTGCAATCGTAACGCCAGCACCAGTATTCATTGGATAACCGCCATACCATTCTTGATGCGTAGTAAGACTGGATCCAGCTAGACTCATAATTCGGATGTTCCCGCTTCCGTCAGCAACAACGAGTTCTTCGTTACTGTTTCCAAACAAGTTTGCACTTGCTAACCCATATCCGCTGTTTATATCCGCGTCATCAACGCGAGCATCCCTGTCCCCGTCAATGAATACAGTTATCTTGTTCTGTTGAGGGACTATCAGTTCATCAATATCATTTCCATTCAAATCGGCAGATATCATGCTGTAACAGAGACTGTCAGCTCCACTGCTTCCATCCATATCGTATTTCCATTGCAACTCTTGAGTCACACCATCGAATACGCCTACCCAGCCTTCTTTGCTTCCAACAGCCACTTCTGTAGCTTCATCATCATCAAATTGCCCAAATGTAAGTCCCCAAGTGTTCTCGAGAGTTCCTCCACTGGTTTTGGATCCAACATCCATATACCACTCAGCTTCATCTGAAGTGACATCTCTTCCAACGTAGATTTCTGGTGTTTTGGTATCAACCACCCATAAGAATCCTCTATCAGCACTCATCGCTAATTCGGCCCTCTCATCTCCATCCAGATCACCCATTGCTAGCCCGTATGGCCACCCTTCGGTCCATTGTGTATGAGACCATGATATTCCAGAGGACCAGTTTGCTTCAGCTAGCAGAGATATACCATCGATAATCTTGACTTTCCCAGAATCCGCATTCCAGTTGTAACCGATGGCAATTTCCAATTGCTCGTCATCATCGATTTGGGCAATCTCCATTCCCTTTACTGGACCGCCCATGTCAACAGACTGAAATATTTCAGTGAATGCACCGGCACTAGCGTTCCAGTCCATAACGTGGACAAATCCTTGTGAATTTCCAAAGATTAACTCGTCCTCACCATCTGCATCGATATCTGCACTCTTTATCGAGTTGAGTGCACCAGTTCCAGTTCCAATTCCAGCATGCCACTTTTCGCTTAGATATCCAGTATCAGTGTCTGTTCGGGCATCATTTGCCCCTTCCACAGTTATTGCAGGGGCTATTGCCGATAACAAAAATACGATAGCAAGTGCTATGGCCTTTCCTGCATTCATGATTACTCATGGAAAAAACAGACTATATCAAAGTTATGACATAATGTCTAAGACATTATGGTTCACTCTTTTGACAATTTATCCATCATTGCATTTCTGATTTCTTTGGTATTCATCCCTGCAGTATCAATACCCAATCTTTCGGCTGAAGCCCTCACCCGTTCTTTCTCAGTAACTTTCCCACTTCCTAAGCTAGAACCATGTCCTCTGAATTCACGATATGCTTTACCAATTACTCGTGCCCCCTCCATCACTTTTTGAGGACCTAGAAAGACCCATAACAGGAAAACAATGACAACTAGTTCAAGGAGCCCAGGACCGTTCATGAACCTGTTAAGGCTTGTTCCAGATAAGCCTTCATCTCAGCCTGATTTTCCGCACTAATTCCAAAGTATTCCATAAACGCTTCAGTTACACTCAATTCGAATGTTCTTCCTTTACTTTCACGACTGATCATGCCCAATTCAAGTAGTTCACCAACGTGCTCATAGACCTTGTCTCCAAGTTTGTATTTCAATTCGGTCTGTAACATTGGCTGTTCGTGAGCTATTAATGCTAAGGTTCTAAGAAGATAGGACGGTATTTCCTGCGGAGCCAGCCTCCTTCCATATTCAATCGCTTCAGCCTTGAGTTGCAAGGCATATTTGTGACCGAGTTTTACAATCTCTAACGCACCTTCACGAGTCTTGTACAATTCGACCAGAGCTTCCAATGCTCCAAGGGCTTTGTTGCGGGAAAGACCTGTGGCTTCTGCAGCTTCCGTTGCGTCAAGTGCTCTTCCAGCAGAGAAAAGGGCAGCTTCCACAGCCATCAATTCATTCATCCAGCACTCTCCAGATTCTTGACATAGATACTGTGACTCTCAAGATCTTTTTGGATGATGTCTATACGGCCTTCTCTTGCAAGAAACAATGAGCCAACAAAAGTTCGTACTACACTTGCTTTCTCTGGCCTGTCCAACAAGTCACCTATCGGTATCGGTTTACCATTGAATTCGTTGATTCTTTGCCATACTTTCTCTTTGTAGTGACTAGGATCATCGTTGTGCAATCGGTCTCCAATCCTGTCTGCTACTTCAGATAAAACAGCCTCCCTAGCTTCACGTAATTGTTTTCTGCGCTCTAGTCTTGCCTTTCTTTCCGTTTCGGCGTTTCGTGCATCTTCCAATGCACCAACTAATTCCATCAATGTAACTCTTCTTTCCCCTCTAAACAGGACACTTTCCTCTATTGGAGGTTCTGCACAGTCTTCTAGTTGTTCTGCGTATGTGGGTTCCCATCCAAAGTCAAAGTCTACCCATTCAGGTTGCGGCTCAGGTATTGGCTCAGTGGCTTCTATGGCACCGGTTGCTCTTAATCGGAGAACATCCCAAGCCCAGCCAAGCACAGAACCAGCTAATGGTAAATCAAGATCGTCGTCGTTTAGTGCGTATTTCTGGTATTCTTGTATCAGATGTTTCAAATCCAGCGACCAAGGGTCAAGTCCATGTTCCTTGACCAGCATGAAAAGGAGCGTTACACTTCTGGTGAACGGGTCTTCTATAGTAGAAACCTCAGCAGCCGAACTCGCAGTACCTGCAATCTCTATGTAATTGTCAATTTTTTCTGTATCAACACCAATCATAGCCTTGTGGAACAATAAGTGGTTGACAACTTGCGTACTCAAGCGCTCACCTCTGCTTCAGCCGGTAAAGACGTCAGGAAATTCTCCACATCTCTTATTTGATGCAAGTGTGACACTCCATTGTCATCCATGAACACTCCTATGACATTGTCAGCTTCTCGAAGAGCAGCATGGTGTAAGCTCACAACCAAGAATTGTGCTACATTCGCCTGCACGGCAATAGCTCTTCCGATGTGCTCTGTATTAACTCCATCTAGGTTCTGATCAGGTTCATCAAGTAGATAGAATGGGCTTGGATCATAACCTTGGATTGCAAATATGAATGCCATCGACACTAGCGATTTCTCACCACCAGACAATGCTTCAACAGGATACAATTTCTTTTTAGGCATTCTAGCCTTTATGGTGACACCACCTTCGAATGGTGATTTTTCATTCTCAAGTACGAGCCACGCTTCTCCACCACCAGTAATTTCCTTGAAAGAGGTCTTGAAACTCTCTCCAATATTGTTGTAGACTCCCATGAACTTGGTCTCCTTCTTTTCAGAGATTTTCTTCTCCAATACATCGAGTCTTCGTACCTCATCATTCAATTGTTTGCGGTGCTTTTTGATCTCATCGAATCGTTCAGCTTCCTGACGATAATGCTCCAAAGATAGCATGTTGACGTTACCTAGTCTATTTCGGTCTCTTTCCAGACTTTCTTTCTGGGTCTCCAATTTCTCCCTATTTGGAACATTTTGTGGAGTTTTTGTACCTTCTGGAATCCTTCCTTTTGCATCTATCAGTTTAGGTTCACGGGTTGCGATTTCCACTTTCAAGTCATCCATCGCATGCTTTCGGCTGCGTCTGAGTTCTTGCTTTGTGGCAAGTTCCGCTTTCATTTCAGTTAGAACATCATGTAATTCGTCCCTTTCGTCACGTAATCCTTTCAATTCCTTGAATTTTTCCTGTTCTTCTTTTCTGAGTGCTTTCAGTTTCTTGTTCAGGTCCTTTGCTCTCTTGTTTTCAGATTTGAGACTTTCCTGCAAATCCTTCTGCTCTTTCTGGTTGATATCAATTTCACCTTTCAGACGTCCGACTTCAGATTTCATAGCATCAGTCTTGGCGTCCATTGCAGCCATGTTTGCTTGTCTATCAGACAAATTCTCACGTGTAGAGTCTAGTTCAGACTGTAATTCTCCAATTACTTTCGAAGTTTTTCCTCCAGCTACATTTTGCAGATTCTTCGTGGACTTGCCTATTTGGTTTGCAAGGTCCCCAATATTTTCATCTAGTTTCTCGAGCAATCCACCTCTTTCGATTATCTCTCCCTGTAGCGCTTCTACCACGCCTTCACGAGATTTCAATGCTTCTTCAGCTTCCTCGTATCTTTTCTTAATTTCTCCAGCCCGACCATCATAATCTGTGACACGGGTTTGGAAAGCAGCTCTTTCACTTTCAAGTTCCTGTCTGCCAGTAGCTAATTGTCCTGCTTCTTCTACTAATTCACTTAGTTCAGCAGACATCTGTAATTTTTCAGCCTCTAAGTTCTTGATACTACTTCTTAATTCATCTATATTATCACGTTCAGATGTACCAAAATGAATTCCTATTCTTGGCGCAGATCCACCAACTAGTGCACCTCCACTTTCTAACAATTCACCTTGAAGCGTCACCATTCTTCCTTTGCCTAGGTGTTCCCTAGCATCATCCAGAGATTCCATGATTACAGTATCTCCAAAGACGTTACCGAAAGCATCCTTGTAACGAGAGTCGAAGCTAACTAAGTCTTGAGCAAAACCGATAGCCCCATCTTTTTTCGATATAAGAAGTGCATGAGCACTTGGTTTGTATGAATGAACCTTATTCAACGGTAGAAAACGCACTCTACCGATATTATTCTTCTTAAGAAAATCAATCGCTTCTGCAGCTGCAGCGTCATTTTCAGTAACGATTGACTGCAATCTTGCCCCAGCTGCGACCTCTAACGCAGTCGCATACTTCTCATCGACCCTTCCGAGTTCTGCGATAGTACCTATGATTCCGTTCAGTTTCCCTTCATCACGGCACTGCAGTATGGCAGTTACGCCCTTTGCATAGCCACCAAATTCTTCCTTGGCCCTCTGGGCAGCTTCCTGTGAAGCCAATTTCATTGACTCATCACGCAATCGCGCCTCGATTCGTGAGAGATTATTCTGATGAGATTCTATTGTTTCAAGAACTTTCTTGTGTTTTGTCTTTATTTTGTCCAGATTCTTGGCCGTAGATTCACGTCCAATCTCCAAATCCTTCAATTGGAAATCCGCTTCCTTGACATCAGTCTCGATTGAATCCAGCCATTTTTTCGAACGGGCGACTTGTTCTTTGGCACTTTCAAGTTGCAGTTCAAGCTGCTCCTTTTCCCCTTCCAAGCGATGCCTTTGCATTTCCAATTCGCCAGCGTCTTTCCTCAATTCTTCCAGACTATCTCTTTGACTAGACACAGCTTTCGAGTCGCTCGCAGCAGCTCCTTCCATTTCACTCAGTCTAGTTACTTTGGCTTTGACCTGACTTTCAAGTTTCTTAACTTCCTTAATGACTTTATCAAGTTCTTTTGCCAATCCTTTCAGTTCATTAGATGCAATTTTATGTTCTTCGACCAGATCCTTTCTTGCGTTTTCCAATTCTTGTAAATCATTACTCGCAGCGTCTGAATTCCTTTCGGCTAAAGCATGTGCAACTCTGACCTGATCGAGTTCTTCCTGTAATTCTCTTGCTTTATCTCCACCAGAGACCGCAATATTCTTCTCCACAGCCTCGAACTTGTTCTGATTATCTTCAATCTGTTTTTTCCTTTGAGTCTGCTCTTTCTCTAGTTTCTCCAATTCTTTTGTATACTTCTCAACAACTTCCCTACGTGTGTCAATCTCAGCTTCCAAATCGAATACAGCACGGAAACGAGCCAATAATTCATTCTCTTTTATCTCTTCTATAATCTTCTCCAGTTTCTCAGCATCTCTCTTCTCTCTTTCTAGCTGATTCAAGTTTCGTTTGGATTCTTTTGCACGTTCGTTAAGAAGAGACAAATCGGCCTCTACTGAACTACGGGCACTTCTGGTCTTTCTAAGTCTGTTATCATACGCAGTTATTCCTGCTACATCCTCTATTTTACGTCTTCTTTCGGTACCTGACATAAGCGAGGTTTGAATTACATCTCCTTGTTGGATTATATTGTAACCAGTTGCGTAAAGTCCAGCCCTTGAGAACAGCGCCTCGAATTCACTTGCAGAGGATTTAACTCCATCAAGTTGATAGTAAGTGACCGTATCGCTTCCACGTAGCCTGATACCTTTGGTGAAGGTAACATGATCCTTCTCTATAGCTAGGAAGCGATCGCTGTTATCGAATACCATAGATACTTTACACGCTTTAGGCCCAGTTTTCTTCTTGCTTCCCTCTTGATATCCGTTAATCAATTGTTTCAATTTACGTGCTCTCAGAAGCTTTGTCGATCTAGAACCGAGAATGAAAAGAATAGCATCAGTTATGTTAGATTTGCCTGAACCATTAGGTCCAGTTATACATGTGAACCCGGGTCCGAGAGGGACGGTGACGTGGCCTTTGAAGGATTTAAAATTCTCGAACTCAAGTTCGAGAAGCCTCAATCAGAAGGCCTCCAGTTGAGCTTGTCGGGGCGAAAGGCGTAGGGCGCCCTTGTCGCCATCGACGGTTGGTCTGTGTTGTTCCCTATAGGCTTTCCAGAAAGTTCCAATCAATTTAGTACGATCTCCACGGTCTCCAGCTACTAGGCCAGAAAGGTATGTGGAACGGTCTTCTTTCTTCCATTTTGTAGGTGAAAGTCCTGCGCGCATAAGCATTCCATCCAAAATTAGTCTCCCAACCAGTCCGTTTCCTGATTCAAACGGCCTGACTTGCTGAAATCTGTGATGGAAAAGTACAGCTCTCTCAAATGGGTGTAATGGAGAGGGATCATGCCACCATTGCAATAACCCTTCCAATTCGTCCTCTACTAGAATTGCTGGCGGAGGCATGAATGCAGAACCAGGAAGACTTGCAGCATCTCCCCTTATCACACCACCTCTTCCAGTTCCCTCAAATAGATCCTGATGTAATTTCAATATGTTTCTTTTGTCTAGTCTTGCAACACGCTCTGGAATCTCCTCATGCAGTCTTCTCAATGCCAGAGCTTCCAGAACTTTCGAAAGTGGAACGCCAGAAGGCGCTCGATCATGTTCGAATATAGCCTCTATATTTTCAGTAGGCAAAGGATTCGATGATAGTGCCATGTTACCACTGATGGTCTGGACGCTGTTCAGTGATGCTTGTTGTACCCTTTCTGCCGAATCCTGAAGGCGGTGAAGCGCCCGATTAAGGAATCTCATTCTCTCCATTCCCTGTATCTCATCTTTCTTGAGGTATGGTGTTCTGTAAGTTTCCGATGACATTAGGGCCATACGTTCGATTGCAGCTAATTCCAATTCTACGGTGTGTCTTTGTTTCAATTGTTCTAATTCACTCTCATTTGGCTCTTCTGAGCCAAGGTATCTTTGGACTTTTTCAACCCGTCCATCATACTTGAAAGACTTGACAAGGTAGTAGTAGTGCTGACCTCGTGTAGTCTTCTTTGTTAGATACACCATAAGTATGGTTCTTATTGGTTCCACCTTTTAAAGTTTTTCCATAGAAGTGCCTAAGCTAAATCCACGGTCTGAACCACTTTTTTTATCAAAAAAACAATAGGTGGGACAGCACTTTATCATTTTCACCTTTTTAACATTTTATAGACGATTCTACTAGTGAAGTATGGAGGTTGTTCTTTTCGTTTGTACAGGGAATGCGGCCCGCTCTCAAATGGCTGAGGGGTTACTAAAAAACATGAAATCCGATCTGACAGTTCTAAGTGCCGGTACTAAACCGGAAGGACTTAGCCCTAGAGCGGTTAAAGCTATGCAAAAAGTAGGTATTGATATATCAGATCAGACTTCCAAACACATTGATGACATTTCTTGGAACGAAGCAGATTATGCCATCACACTTTGCGGCTCTGCGAACGAAATCTGTGTGACTATGAATTGGCCCGAAAAATGTAAGCGAGAACATTGGCCAATAGATGATCCAAATACTGACGATGACTATATGAATGCAAGAGACGAAATCCAAAAAAGACTAGAAAACTTCGTCAATCACCTCACTTGAATTTTGACATCAACGTAATACTTCGTCTTCGTAAAAAGAGTTAGTATTATATATCGTCCTTTCGTCATTACACGTATATGAAGCAAATCTACGCACTAATAGTAATGCTCATGATGGCTAGCGTTGCCTTTACAGGCTGCGTTAGTGACGACGAGGACGACACAACCGAAACCGTCGAAGAAACTACAGAGGAAACCACTGAAGAAGAAACTACAGAGGAAACCACTGAAGAAGAAACGACTGAAGAAGAGGAAACTGTCGATCCCGTAGGTGAGGAGTCAACTAGCACCCTCGACGACATAATTGCCGCAGGCTCTATGAAGTGTGGTGTCAAGACATCACAATTCGGTATGGGATATTTGGCCGATGACGGAACCCGTTCCGGTCTTGATATCGAATACTGCAGAGCTCTAGCAGCTGCAATTGGATTGGACCCAGACACCCAAATCGAATACGTTTTGGCAACTGGTTCAAACCGATTCGAGCTTTTGGCATCTGGTGACATCGACGTTTTGATCAGAACCACGACCTGGACAACCAGCCGTGATGCAGATCTAAATGCTGACTTCGCAGGAATTAACTTCTACGATGGTCAGGGAATGCTGGTTAACACAGATGCACAAGCAGCCAGTTCTGTAATGGACTTGGATGGAGCAACTGTGTGTGTTGGTATTGGAACAACTACCGAGGGTAACTTGGCAGATTATTTCGAAGTCAACAACCTTGCATACACTGCTGTCAACTCAGCTGATGCAGACGCAGCCAAGGCATCCTTCACAAATGAAGAATGCACAGCTTGGACTGGAGACATGTCAGCTATGGTCGCACAGAAGTGGGGTCTAGAGCAGTCTAACGATGGAGCAGGACCAGGATTCGCAATGTCGATTATGCCTGAACTAATGTCCAAAGAACCACTCGCTGCAGCCACTCGTGACAACGATGATGACTGGAACGACGTCGTAACTTGGGTATGGTATGGTATGTTGACCGCTGAGGAACTTGGAATCGACAGCACCAACTATGGTGATGCTGACCTATCCAATCCATCTCTCAATCGTTTGTTGAACAGCACTCTTGGACTTGGTACCGAGGCAAACCCATTGGCACCAACTTGGATGCAGTCAGTACTAGCTACCTCTGGTAACTACTACGAAGCCTATGACAGATCATTCTGTGATGGCGACGGCACAATGTCCAACTGTTTGATTGACAGAGCAGGAACCCAGAACGCACCACATTGGGCTGGCGGACTTCAGTACGCCCCTCCAATGAGGTAAGGATCTAACTGAACTAATTTCTATTAGTCGTTAGATAGTAAGGGAAAACCCCGGGTTCATTCCCGGGGCCCCCCACATTAAAATGCACCCTTCTCTGCGCTTTGAGAGAGATATTTGAATGGCAGATGAAGAGTCAGATTCAGAGTTGGAGGACGTAGTTGACAAATCTCCACAGAATTTTTTTGAAAGACAGATTTCCTCGTTTAACAAGGATCCTTTCCAGTTTTCGCTTCAAATTTTAATTTGGTTTGGTGCAATTTACGTATATTACATAATTGCAGATGAATTTGTAAGACAGTCACTGCTTAATTTAACTAAAGACCGTATACAAAGCCTAGATCTTCCCTTTGTAATCCTTGCTGAAGCCGTTGATCCTTACACCACGTACGTCACAACCATCCTTTCGATAGCAGTTGTTTTTGGAGTTTACAGTCTTGGTGCTGGCAATCTGACACCTAGGCAGTACGATATTCGCGTTCAATTACTTGCATTGTTAGCAGCCTTGCCCTTCATATCATATTTCGTTTTACATATAATGTGGTTGAAAGAGAACGACACGTCTTGGTATTTTGATCTTCTTTTTATGGAAGAAATGTCAGGTTTTACATTGAGTAATGAATGGCCATTTGAGACAGTTCTCCAAGATTCTCGCTGGACTTTCTATAGAGTTGGCTTATACAATGCGATACGGGTTGTTCTTCTGAGTATATTTGGTTGTACTATCTTAGGAATTTTCATTGGAGTTTCACGTCTCTCCAGAAATCGAATGTTATCTGGTTTAGCTGAATCCTATGTGGAATTTTTCAGAAATATGCCACTTGTTGTCCAATTATTTTTCCTTTACACAGTTGTTCTTGGGGCGAATTTACCACCGTTCAGTGAAATACAAGAAAAAACAATAATGGGTTGGCTATATTGGAGTAACAGGGGTTTTGTCGTTCCAGATATGGGAATAGGGAACATGTCCCTGTTCCTTGCTGCGATAGGCGTTTTCCTTGGAGCACGAATATACATACGTTTTACTGAACGACTCCCTCCAGAAGATTCAAACACACTACCACCGGCCACACCCCTCTTAGTAGATATTTTATTCTCAACTTCACTTATAATTATTATTTTTGGAATGTTCAACATTGTTGAGTGGAGATACACTGTAAATCCAGCAGATTCTGACGGAACTTTGGGAGATTTAGTTAGTAGGTTTCTCCAGTCTCTATTTGAGGGAATTCCTGAGAAAGCTCCTTTTTCAATGTTTATGCTTGGTCTATTTCTTGTCACAGTTAGTGCACTAGCCACCTTCAAATTAGATGAGCTTGGTATGAATGCTTTCACTACAGATGATTCATCCGAAGGTTTACAAAAGCGCACAATGCTTTGGGCAGTAGTTATTGTTGTGATGGTGATTCTGCTTCACCAATCAATATGGTTTGTCCAGCCAAATCTACTTACAGAAAGAGTAGTGATTGATGAAGGTGAATTGGTTAAGGCTTATGATATGGATCGAGCAGGTGCAGATAGAGTAATTTACGAAGGTACTGCAGGATCGTTTGCAATAAATGGAACAAGTAACCCAGAGGATTCTGTAGAAGGTATTTTTGTACATATGAAGGGAGTATATGTGGGTGGGAGAGACGGTGGATCTAATGCAGTACACGGCAATAATACTTGGAATTTGACTGAATCGGACTGCGAACAAGTAAAAAACTTCACACTAATTAACAATGAAACCGAAGAACAAGTCTTTATTCCCAAATGCAATTATATTGAAGATTCTACTATAGGCCCTCCTGGAAATCAATGGATAATTATTGGCACACTATGCACAGAGGGCTGTCCAGATGGGAATTATACTTGGAACACAGGCGGAGGTGTGTTTGTAGAACAGTTAGGTTGGGGTCTTTGGTCATTTGAAGATGGAACTAGCCAGTCGATATCCTCTATGTTCTTGACGCTGTGGATCGGCCTCACGTTATACACTACCGCTCAGGTCGCAGAGATTGTCAGAGGTAGCATTCAGTCCCTCCCACGAGGACAAGTTGAGGCCGCTATATCCATAGGACTTTCACCATTCCAGCGTCTGAGATTGGTTATACTTCCTCAAGCACTGCGGAGCATGATTCCATCTTTGACCAATCAGTATCTCAATTGTTGGAAGAATTCTAGTCTTGCCCTTATCGTTGGTTTTAGTGATTTCTATGCGGTCTTCAACACAATTGTCAACAATGCCGGTCAAGCAGTTCCAGTTTTCATAATGATTCTCCTAACCTATCAGGCAGGTAGTTTGACTATTTCAGCTATAATGAATTATATCAACAGCTCAGTAACGAAGGTGAAAATTTGAGTTTTAGTCTAATTTTACTCCTAATGTTCGTGTTTGTAATAGTGCCAGAATTACTTCGTAAATACGCAAGTTCAGTGTTTGATAACCGGTTGAATAAGTGGCCAGATATACCGACGATTTTGAAAATCTTTGATCGCATTCCCCAAATTAAAATCAATGTTCCGTATATGCCCTTGACTAACTCCCACATCTCTTTATTTTTTGCCATCCTTTTCATATATCTTTCACATGATATGTCCTCTCCTATCCTAGAGATTATATCCTTGATCTTCTTTGCTTACCTAGCTTATCTTTATCAAGATGAATTATTCGATACATTCTGGAATTCAATCATTACACTTCTTTCCTTTTTCGTTATTTACAATCTTATTTCTGGAATAATAAATTTTGTATTTGTAGAGACTGATTGGAATATTATATGGAGAAATAGGAGAACGTTATTGGTAGGTCCTACTTTTGTAGATCCTGCTACAGGCCATGAGATATGGCGTTTGTGGCCTCCATTTTACTTCTTGATGGTACTTGTAGGTGCAGCTTATGGATTACTTGGGGAAAAGAAAAGCAACTTCTTCATCCCTTATTCAATTTTTGGCATTGTATGTCTAGCCTTTTTATGGCAAGAACAGGATTACTATTCTGGATTTTATGATGAGACAGTAAGCACTAGAAATTACGACCCACTTCTCTCTACAATCCTGCTGCTTGGTGGTTTAGCTTTAGGTGCAGGATGTTTCCATTTGGTTCATTCATATTACAAAGATGCAGAAGAGTATAGAATCAAATATTTCCAGAATATTCTAGTTTCACTTACAATCATTGCTTTCATTGCAACAATATTGATTCTGGATCCTCCTGGAGATGACGGCGTCAAACCGTCTGGTTGGGGCGGACTAGTTCTCAATCTTATTTTCGCCTCAGCTGCGATAGTGGTGGGCTTTGGCATAGGTGTGTGTTTAGCGTTTGGCAGACGCAGTAACTTGCCCGTATTTTGGATTCCAAGTGTTGCAATTATAGAACTGGTACGATCAGGACCACTTATTGCTTGGCTATTCTTCGCTCAAATCCTTGTACCAGACATCGTCAATCCAGTATGGGAAGCGGATATCGCATCCCGTGTAATTCTAGTTCTTTCATTATTCTTTGGCTGTTATCTTGCCGAAGCTCTTCGTGGAGGCCTGCAAGCTATACCTTATGGACAATATGAGGCCGCCACAGCTTTAGGCCTGAGCCCCGTTCAGACCAAACTACAAATCGAACTCCCACAGGCAATAAGAACCACTTTACCAGCGATTGTAAGTCAGATGATTGGAATGCTGAAAGACACATCACTGGTCTTCTTCTTTGGAATATATGATGCCTTTAGGGTTGCCAAGGACCTACCAGCTCAACCCGACTTCATAGGACAGCATGAACAATCACTGCTTTTCGTAGGCATGATTTTCTGGATATTATCTTTCTACCTTTCAAAAGTTTCAAGGCGTATAGAGAAAAACCTTGGATTAGGAAGTGAAGGTGGAGGCGAAGCAACATGAGCAATGAAATTATAGTGACAGAAGGCGTAACCGTCAGTTTCGGCGACTTTCAAGCGTTGAAGGGAATAGACGTAAAGATTGAGCAAGGTGAGATAATTGTTATCCTAGGACCGTCTGGTTCAGGCAAGTCTACCTTTATCCGTACTCTTAACCGACTACAGCCACATGATGGAGGTAAGGTTATCATCGACGGAATAGAATTGAACGAGGATACTACAGTAGCTGACTTGAAACACGTCCGTTCAGAGATAGGATTTGTATTTCAGAGTTTCAATTTATTCCCACACTTGACCGTACTGGAAAATGTTGCCTTAGGTCCACAGAAAGTCAAGGGAATGACCAAAGGTGAAGCTGAAGAAATTGCTATGAAATTACTAGAAAGAGTAGGCATTCCCGAACAGAAGAATAAGTACGCTTCGGCTTTGTCAGGAGGTCAACAGCAGAGAGTTGCCATCGCTAGAGCGTTGGCTATGGACCCGAAGATTATGTTGTTCGATGAACCAACGTCTGCCCTTGATCCCGAAATGATTAAAGAGGTTCTAGATGTTATGATAGATCTCGCAAAGCGCGATATCACGATGATAGTGGTAACTCACGAAATGGGGTTCGCCAAGGAAGTTGGAGATAGAGTAATGTTCTTTGATGAAGGCCATCTGGTTGAGGAATCAACACCAGATGTATTCTTTGATAATCCCGTCGAAGAAAGAAGTAAGTTATTCCTAGAACAGATATTGTAGTTCTACAATTCCCGAGGTAGAAGCAATGCCTTCAGAAGCCAGTTGGATTCGTTCTTCCACGATTCATCTGGATTTTTTATGGTGAGTAATGCTGTGGCTGCAGTAGGCATTCTATGCCATTCTCCGCACAGGTAAGCTAGGAAATCAGCACAACCTGGATTGTGTCCAAGAATCATAATGGTTTCACATTCAGGATTATCAGGGATGTTTTTCAGTATTTTTTTGGTTCCACTATGGTAAAGTTTACGGGAATATTCGACTTCCACGCCTTCAATATGCTTTTTCATTCGGTTCCAAGTCTCTTTGGTTCTTTCAGAATCGCTAGAATAGAGTTTGTCTGGAATCCATTCCAACTTGATAAGCTCCTTGGCAATTTTGATAGATGCTTTTCTTCCTCTTTTGTTCAGTGGCCTTTCATGGTCGCTGAGATTATGATATTTCCATGAACTTTTGGCGTGTCTCATTAGTATAAGTCGAGATATCATTAATTCTCCATCTTTGCCGAATAATTTATCGCAGCTTCAGAGATATCAGTTGAATATGCAATGGTCCTCATAATAGCATCCATGGCAATTGAGAATTCAAGAGGACTTTCCATCTCTTTCTTGTACCTATTTTCGAAGTACGTCTGAGTTTTTTGTACACTTTTCTTTCCTCTATCAATAACAACAGTAGCTTTGCGCGGATTATTATTGATAAAACTCTTCATGGCGTCTTTCATTATCTCACCAGCTTCTTTCGCTAGAGGTAGCATTTTCCTTCCAGGAATTTGTCCTGCTACATATCCTATCTCGGCAAGCCTACAAGCATGATCTGCAATCCTTTCTAGATAACGTGCCACATTCGAATAAACAACACCTTCGAATGAAGAGGCCTGTAATTGTCGAGACAAGCCAGGATTCTCGAGCATCATGTTGAATTGTCTCTCAATAAACCATTGTAATTTGTCAGCTTCTTTGTCTCTATCGACAACATCTGCAGCTAAATCCTCTGAACCCTCTAAAATAAGGATAGAATCATTATACATAGCGCTAACAATCCTGTAAAGTCTCTTGATTGCTCTTCTGAATGGCAAGGCTCCTGGATTAGACATATCAGTCAGGATTGCTTGACTCGCCTCCTCTTCTATTATTTCTAAGCCGATGACGCTTGCTGAGAATTTGCGTATGGTTTTTCTCTCCTTTACAGTCAATCTAGGTTTTCCTACAACCTTTATTTCTGTGCTTCCGGCTAGATAGGTGCCAATTAGGTCCCTGAAAAGGTGTTGGCTTTTTTCATCATTACACTTTACAGTTGATATTTTTTTATTAGGATTTGACTGTCCCGGATCAATAGTCATAGTTCCATTTGGCTGCTGTTGTAACTTGACTTCTGAACCCGAATCAAGTTTGTTTTTCTTAGCCCATTTCTTAGGTAATGAGACTATCAAAGTAGAGCCTCCTGTTTTCTGTAATTTTCTGCTTTCCATGCTTTTCAATCCTTCTTTGTGCTCAATAAGATATATAGTCTATATATAATATTTAGCATATATTTATTTATGGGTGGTTAGAGCCTTCGACAATGTTTGGGTTAGATTTGATGATTTTCCTAGCGATTCTGATTGCAGGATATATGGCTTGGAATATCGGGGCAAACGATGTTGCCAATGCAATGGGTACCAGTGTCGGTAGTGGCGCTCTTACTTTTAGAAATGCCATCATTGCAGCGGCAATTTTTGAGTTTTTAGGAGCTTTTTTTGCAGGCGATGCAGTAACAGATACGGTAAGAAAAGGAATTTTAAATTTCGAGGAAGCAGATCTTGAGATTTATTCGAATCAACTGAAATATGGATTTGTTGCAGCCATGTTTGCTGCAGCTTTGTGGTTAACAGTAGCAACAAAATATGGTTTACCGGTATCAACTACACACAGTATAGTTGGAGGAATCCTTGGTATTGGAATATATGTTGCACCAGACCATGTAGATTGGGATGTAGTGACTAAAATTGTAATGAGCTGGATCCTGTCACCTTTGCTTGGAGGAATTTTAGCATTTACAACGTTTAACATTGTCAAGAAAGTAATCATGGATGCAGAAAACCCAATAGAAAAATCAAGAATAATGGCACCCATTCTAGCTCTGCCTACTTTCTTTGTCCTTGGGTTAGCTCTTCAATACAAAGCAATGAAAGGCATGATTAAACGACTTGATTCTGAAGGTTATCTGAATAAGGCAGAATGGTTACCTGCTAAAGAAGGCACCACTTTCAATATTTTTGAAGAAGGCGCTTGGTTACCTCTAAATTCCTTATTGTTAGCTCTTTTTATTGGAATTATGGCCAGTACAATTCTGTATTGGATTTTAAGAGATTATGAATTTGAAGAAGAAGGTTATCAAGGCGTTGAAAAAATATTTGTTTGGTTACAAGTTATTACAGCTTGTTATGTGGCCTTTGCTCATGGAGCTAATGATAGAAGTAATGCTATCGGCCCGATGGCTGCCGTATGGCAAATACATGAACAGGATGTTCTTCAATCTGAAGCGGCAATTCCAA